>NZ_JAAQQT010000380.1:0-242 GCF_011742065.1 Aquabacterium sp. A08 | reverse complement strand
ATGGCGTAGTGGGCGCCGTGCTCCAGGTAGATGTACTGGTTGAGCGTGCCGCGGTTGACCAGGTACACCGTCATGGAGCGCACGAACATGGCGCCAATGGCCAGGCCCAGCATGATGATGACCACGTCCTTGGTGATGGCAAAGGCACCGATCACGCCGTCGAACGAGAACGAAGCGTCCAGCACCTCCAGGTACAGAAAGCTGGCAAAGCCCGAGCGCTGCACGGTTTTCACCACGGCCTC
>NZ_JAAQQT010000379.1:0-251 GCF_011742065.1 Aquabacterium sp. A08 | reverse complement strand
ACCGGCATGAGCCTGCGCGTGCCCACCTCCGACGTCTCGGTGGTGGACCTGACGGTCGAGCTCGAGCGCGAGGCCAGCTACGCCGAGATCTGCGCGCACATGAAGGCCATGAGCGAGACGCCGGTGAGCGAAGGCGGGCTGCAGGGCGTGCTGGGCTACACCACCGACAAGGTGGTGTCCACCGACTTCCGCGGCGAGCACTGCACCAGCGTGTTCGATGCCGAGGCCGGGATAGCGCTGGACGGCACCTT
>NZ_JAAQQT010000378.1:0-233 GCF_011742065.1 Aquabacterium sp. A08 | reverse complement strand
CCGTTGGCGCAAGACCCCATGGACAGCACCCAGCGCGGCTCGGCCATCTGGTCGTAGACCTTGCGCAGCGCCGGCGCCATCTTGTTGCACAGGGTACCGGCCACGATCATCAGGTCGGACTGGCGCGGACTGGCGCGGAACACCTCGGCGCCGAAGCGGGCCAGGTCGTAACGGGCGGTGGCCGCGTGCATCATTTCCACCGCGCAACACGCGAGGCCGAACGTCATCGGCCA
>NZ_JAAQQT010000377.1:0-874 GCF_011742065.1 Aquabacterium sp. A08 | reverse complement strand
CGCTGCGCGAACACCTGGCTGTCCTGCACTTGCCCGCGCGCACCGGTCAGCCGCGCCCACACGAACAGGCCACCCCGGGGCTGCACAAATTCCACGGCGTCGCCCAGGGCACTGCGCAAACCGTCGCACATGGCCTGCGCGCGCTCGGCGTACACCGCCCGGGCGCGCTGCAGGTTGGCGGCCATGCGGCCGGCCTTCAGGTACTGCGCGACGGTGGCTTGGGCAAAGGTGCTCGAATTGGCGTCGCTGAACTGCTTGCACATCACCGCCTTGGCCAGCAGTTCGGGCGGTGCGATCATCCAGCCCAAGCGGAAGCCGGCCGACAAGGTTTTACTCAACGAACCGCAGTGCACCAGGCAATCCCGGCTGCCGGGCACCTGCTCGCTCAGCGCCAGCAGGCTCGGCGGCGGCGCCTCGCCAAAGTACAGGTCGCCGTAGGGGTCGTCTTCCACGATCAGCGTCTGGTGCTTCACCGCCAACTCCAGCACACGCTTGCGGCGTTCCAGGCTCAACGTGGCACCGCTGGGGTTGCCGAAAGTGGGAATCAGGTACACGAACTTCGGCTTGTGTTCGACGATCAGCTGCTCCAGCCGGTCCACCTGCACGCCGTCGCCGTCGATCGGGGCGCTCACCAGCTCCGCGCCATACAGGCGAAAGCACTGGATGGTGGCCAGGAAGGTCGGCCCCTCCACGATCACCTTGTCGCCGGGCGACACCAGGGTTTTGCCCAGCAGGTCCAGGCCTTGCTGGCTGCCGGTGGTCACCACCAGCTGCTCGGGGCTCAAACCCTGCACACCCTTGGCCGCCATGAAGGCCGTCAACTGCTCGCGCAGCGGCTGGTAGCCCTCGGTGGCGCCGTACGACATCGCCCCCG
>NZ_JAAQQT010000003.1:0-259 GCF_011742065.1 Aquabacterium sp. A08 | reverse complement strand
TCCACGCTCTTGGCGTCAAAGCCGGCGCGGCCGGCGGCCTGGGCCTGTTCGGCCGTCACAAGGCCCAGCGACAGCAGCGTGGCCATCGCTCCCGTACTCTTGAGAACGGTGCGGCGTTTCTGGTTCATGTCGGACTCCTGAAAAATTCGGGGGTGGGGGCGCAAGGGGCCAGGCTCACTTGTCGGGCGCGCCGGCCAGGATCCAGGCGGCCAGGGTCTTGGCGTCGGCATCGCTCAGCGCGGCCTGGGCCGGCATGGGC
>NZ_JAAQQT010000376.1:0-242 GCF_011742065.1 Aquabacterium sp. A08 | reverse complement strand
CGCATCAAAATCTGTGGCCTCACGCGCGAGGCCGACGTGGCCCACGCCGCCCGCGCCGGGGCCGACGCCATCGGCTTCGTGCTCTACCCACCCAGCCCGCGCGCGGTCACGGCGCAGCGCGCCGGTGAACTGGCGCGCGAGCTGCCGCCCTTCGTCACCCCGGTGCTGCTGTTCGTCAACGCCAGCGCGGCCGAGGTGCAGGCCGGCCTGCAGGCCGTGCCCCACGCCCTGCTGCAGTTCCA
>NZ_JAAQQT010000375.1:0-327 GCF_011742065.1 Aquabacterium sp. A08 | reverse complement strand
CCTACCTGAAGAAGTGCGAGCGCGACGCGCACGCCGTCTGCACCTCGGCCGCGGCCGAGAAGAAACTGGGCGGCGCCGCCAAAAACAGCTTCACCCAAAAGTGCGTGAAAGACGCCGTCGGCGCGCCCGGTTGATCCCATGAAAAAAGGGGCCTGACGGCCCCCGGGTGCGTTCCCAGGCCGGGCCCGAGCCCGGCCTCCCGACTCAAAGCGAGTCGATGAAGCTGCGCAGCTTGTCGCTGCGGCTCGGGTGCTTGAGCTTGCGCACCGCCTTGCTCTCGATCTGGCGGATGCGCTCGCGCGTCACGTCGAACTGCTTGCCCACCTC
>NZ_JAAQQT010000374.1:0-320 GCF_011742065.1 Aquabacterium sp. A08 | reverse complement strand
GGCTGGGCCGTCCAAGCGCGCCCACACAAAAACTTCGCCGACACCTTCCTGGGCGGGAAAACCCGGTATATACTCTCGCTCCTCACAACACAGTGTGTCGGTTTGCAGCCCATGCTTCAAACCAGCAAGTCAAAAAGATTTCTCTAATTTTTGACAAGACGCCAAAAGTTGTGTCATAATACGAGGCTCTGCTGATCGCGGCAGACTTCAGAAGCAAAGCGGTTGGGCTGATGGCCTGGTCGGTGAGCTTCGGTGATCGTTAAAAAATTACAGCCGATAAGCGTGGGCGTTTGGTGGTTGAGGCCACAAGTTCTTCGGAA
>NZ_JAAQQT010000373.1:0-243 GCF_011742065.1 Aquabacterium sp. A08 | reverse complement strand
TTCGAGCAGCAGCGCCAGGCCCTGGCCGACCGCTTTGTGGAACTGCAGCGCCAGCAGCGGGTGGGCCTGTGGCGCTACCTGCGCGGCAGCCGCCTGACCGTGCTGCTCACCGCGCCGGTCATCTACGCCGGCTGGCCGGTGTTTGCGGTGCTCGACGCGTTCGTCTCGCTGTACCAGGCGGTGTGCTTTCCCATCTACCGCATCCCCCGGGTGCGCCGGGCCGACCACCTGGTCTTCGACCGC
>NZ_JAAQQT010000372.1:0-243 GCF_011742065.1 Aquabacterium sp. A08 | reverse complement strand
TTCGAGCAGCAGCGCCAGGCCCTGGCCGACCGCTTTGTGGAACTGCAGCGCCAGCAGCGGGTGGGCCTGTGGCGCTACCTGCGCGGCAGCCGCCTCACCGTGCTGCTCACCGCGCCGGTCATCTACGCCGGCTGGCCGGTGTTTGCGCTGCTCGACGCGTTCGTCTCGCTGTACCAGGCGGTGTGCTTTCCCATCTACCGCATCCCCCGGGTGCGCCGGGCCGACCACCTGGTCTTCGACCGC
>NZ_JAAQQT010000371.1:0-883 GCF_011742065.1 Aquabacterium sp. A08 | reverse complement strand
CCAACAGCGCCAGCGACCGCAAGGCGCTGCAGGCAGAAGTGGGGCAACTGCTGTCGGAGCTGGACCGCATCGCGGTGACCACCGAGTTCAACGGCCAAAAACTGCTCGATGGCTCCTTTGGTTCGGCCACCTTCCAGGTGGGCGCCAACGCCAACCAAACCATCACCGCCACGACTGGTAACTTCCGCACCACCACCTATGGTGCTCAGCTGAAACAGTCTGCCGCAGTCACTGTCGCTGCAGCTGCCACCCCGACATCCATCGCAGGCACGTTCGACATTGCCGGCTTGCAAACCAAGACGGTGACCCTGATCGCCACCGACACAGCAGCGACCGCAGCTGCAAAAATCAATGCTCTGTCAGACAGCACGGGTGTGACCGCCAACGCACGCAACCAAGTGGAGTTGACAAACTTCGCAGCCAGCGGCTCCTACTCGCTCGCTGTCAAGGGCGACAACAGCACGGCTGCAAACGTCACGTTCAACGTGTCAGCTGCAGGCGCGACTGCGGCTGGGTTGGCCGAAGCCGTGAAAGCGTTCAACGACGTTTCCTCGCAGACGGGTATCACGGCCAAGCTGAACTCTGGTGGTACCAGTATTATTCTGGTCAACGAAAGCGGTGCCAACATCCAGATCCAAAACAACTCGGCTGCAGGCAACACCATTTCTGTGGGCGCCTTTGATGCTGTGGCCTCTGCAACAAACGGCACAGATACGTTTGTGGCCGGAGTCGCTGCAGCACCTGCAGGCGGTTACGCCACTGCCGTCGGTTATCTCGAGATGAGTTCTGACAAGGGCTTTGCAATCAGTAATGTGACCACCACACCATTGGTTACTGCAAGTGGCTCTGCTCTCAGCGCTGTCAACTCGATTGATGTTTCGAC
>NZ_JAAQQT010000370.1:0-841 GCF_011742065.1 Aquabacterium sp. A08 | reverse complement strand
GCTTTGTCCAGTGCTTTGTCGAGCGCCTTCTCCACCGCATCGATGCGGGTCTGGCAGTTCTTGTACGCGGCCACCGACTCTTCGACGATCTGCAGGAGGTCGTCGATGTTGGGCTCGGTCTGCTCGCGCAGGGTCTGGGCGTGTCGCTGCAGCACGCCGTAGGACTCTTTGAAGCTCTGTTTCATGGTGGGTCTCGTTGCGGGTTGGGCTCTTCCTGGCCGAGCACGGTGCGCCTGCGCCCGTCCCGGAATTCCAGGGTGATGGGTGTGTCGGCGGCGCCGGCCTGGGCGTGGGCATGAGCGCTGGTGATGGCCTGGCCTTGGGCGTCGCGCACCAGGGCGAAGCCACGCTGCAGGGTCTTGTCGGGCCCCTGGCCGGTGACTTCTCGCATCAGGGCCTGGGTGTTCTGGCGGGCCTGGGCCACGGTGTGCCGGGCCAAGGCGGCGGTGTCGGCGTAGGTGTGCGCCAGGGCGTCCCGGCTGCGTTGCAGGTCGCTGGCGGCGCGTTGCTGGACGGTCTGCCAGTCGGCCTGGGTTTCGGCCCGGGCGCTGCGCAGGCTCTGGCGGGCTTCGGCGCGGATGTCGGCAAACAGCACGGGCACTTCGCGTTGGGCCCGCTGCAGGTGCAGCTGGGCGAACTGGCGCACGTCTGTGATCTGGTGCCGGACCATGTCCTGGGCATGGCGCACCGCGTGGTGGGCGTTGAGCTGGATCTCGGCTTTGAGGTCGCGGCTGTGCTGACGGGCTTGGGCCAGGTGGCGCTGGGCGCCCGAATCGATGGCGGTGTAGTTGGCCTGCACGGTGCGTCGTGTGCGTTCGAGCTGCTGCTCAGTGGCGCGCTG
>NZ_JAAQQT010000369.1:0-374 GCF_011742065.1 Aquabacterium sp. A08 | reverse complement strand
AGTGGGACTACCTCTGGGCGGCGCTGTGCATGGTGGGCGCGGTCTATTTCATGTTCCGCGCCTGAGCGTCATTGGCTGATCTTCAGCGCCTCTTCGATCTGGTATTCGAAGTAGCGCTGGAAACCGAAGGCGAGGCTGGCCATCAGCCCCACGGTGCCGTACATCAGGGCGAACACCAGCGCGCCGATGGTCAGCCAGTTCGTCCGGCCAGCGGGGGCGTCGGCCGCCTCGGTGGGGTTGTGCCGCCGGTTCCACTGCTCGGGGGTGCGCAGCGCGTAAACGATGGCCGTCAGGCAGGCGGTGGCGATGCTCAGGCCCAGCAGCGGCAGCAACAGCCACGACAGCTTGTCGTCCTGGCCGTAGGTCAGCACCCG
>NZ_JAAQQT010000368.1:0-423 GCF_011742065.1 Aquabacterium sp. A08 | reverse complement strand
GCGTTGAAGGTGTTGTAGATGCGGCCCCGACCCTCGGGGTGGAAGGTGAAGCCCACCGCCGCCCCGCGCTCGACCAGGGTCTGGCGGATCTGCGCTTGCTGTTCGGGGGTGGAGCCGTACTTTTCGGTCAGGTGTTCCCCAACGTCCTGGCCGCCCGGGCCCATGGCCGGGTTCAGCTCAAAGGGATGGACCCGGACCAGGGCCACCACCTCGGGGTGCAGGCGCTCCAGCGCCAGCGCCAGGGACGACAGGCCCACGGCGCACCAGGGACAGGAAATGTCCGAGACGAAATCGATCTGCACGGTCTGGGTCATGGCCTGGGCTGGGCTCAGCGGGCGTCCGGCAACTCGATTTTCACTTCCAGCACTTCCAGGTTGTCCTGGCGTTCGAGCTGGACCTTGATGTCGTCCGGGTTGATGCGCA
>NZ_JAAQQT010000367.1:0-567 GCF_011742065.1 Aquabacterium sp. A08 | reverse complement strand
GGCCCGACGAGCCCGCTCAGGAAGATCACCAGCGCCAGCGCCGCCACGATCAGCAGGCCCGGCACGATGCCGGCGATGAACAGCGGCGCGATCGGTTGCACCGCCACCACGCCGTAGATGATCATCAGCATGGACGGCGGGATGATGGGGCCGAGCAGGCCGGCCGAGACCGTGACCGCGCCGGAGAACTCGCGCTTGTAGCCCATGCGCTCCATCGCCGGGATCATCACCTTGCTCATGACGCCGATCTGCGCCACCGCCGAGCCGAGGATGGACGCGGCCATGGCGTTGGTGAACAGGTTGGCGTAGGCCAGACCGCCCTTGAAGCCACCCACCAGCACCTCGGCCACGGCGATCAGCCGCTGCGTCAGCCCGGCCTTGTTCATGATCTCGCCGACCAGCAGGAACAGCGGAATGGCCAGCAGCGAGTTGATCTCCAGCGCCCCGTAGAACTGGATGGGGATGGACTCGTACAGCACCGCCAGGTCGTTGGTGGCCATGAAGGCGATGGCCCCGGCCAGGATGGTGCCGACGATGGGCAGGCCCGCGAACAGCAGGCCGAAGAAG
>NZ_JAAQQT010000366.1:0-593 GCF_011742065.1 Aquabacterium sp. A08 | reverse complement strand
GCGCACGGTCAGGGTGTCTGTTGCCACGTCGCTGGGTTTCTGGACGATGCTGAAAAATCCTACTGGTGTGATGAGCCACATGGGGTCCTCCTTGCCTGCTTGTTCTGGGTTCGCTGCTGAGACCGTATCGATTTCGGACACGGCGCAAACAGCATCGCACAATGTGTAGGCCTTAGCCAGACCGCGTGTCACTGAGCCGGGGGCTTGGCTTTGAAGAGCTTCTTGTTGGCCGAGTGCACATTGCTGGCCTGCTTGAACTTGTCGAAGTAGGCCTGGTTGACTTTCCAGACGTCTTTGGCCAGTTGGGTCACGCCCAAGCCCTTGGACTTGAGCAAGGCGATCAGCCCGGCAATGTCGACCAGCGTGATCTGCACCTTGCCTGAACGCCGTGCCTCATTCACCGCTTCCACCGTGAAGCTGGAGGTGGTGAAAAAGATGCCGTGCTGGAAGCCTTGGTCCAGGGCACCTCGGAATTCACGGATCGCTGCAGGCTGCACTTTGTTGTCGGTGCCATAGCGCTTGCACTGCCAGGCCACCCGAAAGGTGATGAGTTTCAGCTCGTCCACCGAGTAGGTGGCGGTGCCGTCGATCCC
>NZ_JAAQQT010000365.1:0-294 GCF_011742065.1 Aquabacterium sp. A08 | reverse complement strand
AGGGTGTCGGCGGTGTCCACCCGGTAGCCGACCTTGAGCAGGGTGAGTTCGTAGAGGGTGCGCAGGTCGGGCTCGTCGTCCACGACGAGGAGGTGGGGCGTGGAGTTGGTGGACTTCTGCATGGGGTGGCGCGCCATTAACGCTCAAAACCGATTTCAAACCCGTGCCCCGGCACGCCGTCCCGCGCCGAGGGCCGGTAGTGCAACTGGGCGCCGTGGTGCTGGCACAGTTCGCGCGAGAGGTAGAGCCCCAGCCCGCTGGAGCGGCTGTGGCTGGAGGCAAAGGGCTCGAACA
>NZ_JAAQQT010000364.1:0-317 GCF_011742065.1 Aquabacterium sp. A08 | reverse complement strand
CACGCCCTGGCCGCCTACATGGCCGACCCGGCGCCCTACCTGCAACTGCCAGGGTTCTACCAAGCCAAGCGCGACCGGTTCCGCGCCGGGCTGGCCGGCACCCGCTTTCGGCTGCTGCCGTGCGAGGGAACCTACTTCCAGTGCGTGGATTACAGCCAGCTGGTCGTGCCCGAACGCGACCTGCCCGAGGCCGATTTCTGCCAGTGGCTGACGCGCGAGGTAGGGGTGGCGGCCATCCCGCTGTCGGCGTTTTACGGCAACGGCTTCGACCAGCGCGTGGTGCGCTTTTGCTTTGCCAAGCAGGACGCCACCCTGCA
>NZ_JAAQQT010000363.1:0-244 GCF_011742065.1 Aquabacterium sp. A08 | reverse complement strand
GGCCGCCGCCGACGACGACCACGTCGTAGTCCATGGCCTCGCGTGGGCCGTGTTGTTCCAGGAGGGTCAGGGGGGTTTTCATGGCAAGGTGGGGGCTGGGGGTTCAAACGGCGGAGGGCTGGGCGGCCGTGGGCAAGGCGGCCAGGGCACGCTGCAGCATGCGCTGCAGCAGCGGCTGCACCGAGGTGGCCAGGTGCTCCAGGTAGGGGAAAGGCGGGGTTTCCTGCATGTAGAGGTCCTGCCC
>NZ_JAAQQT010000362.1:0-629 GCF_011742065.1 Aquabacterium sp. A08 | reverse complement strand
ATGCGCCCGCGCGGCGTGCGCTGCAAGTAGCCCTGCTGGATCAGGTAGGGCTCGATCACGTCCTCGATGGTGTCGCGCTCCTCGCCGATGCTGGCGGCGATATTGTCCAGCCCCACCGGCCCGCCGTCGAACTTGTGGATCACCGCCTCCAGCAGCTTGCGGTCCATCAGATCAAAGCCCACCGGGTCCACGTCCAGCATGGCCAGCGCGCGGTTGGCCATGTCCAGGGTGATGGTGCCGTCACCTTTCACCTCGGCGTAGTCGCGCACCCGGCGCAGCAAGCGGTTGGCGATGCGCGGGGTGCCGCGCGAACGCCGGGCCACCTCGAAGGAGGCATCGGGCGCGATCGGTGCGCCCAGCAGCCCCGCGCTGCGTTTGACGATGCGGGCCAGCTCCTCGGGCGTGTAGAACTCCAGCCGTCCGACGATGCCGAAACGGTCGCGCAGCGGGTTGGTCAGCATGCCGGCGCGGGTGGTGGCGCCGACCAGGGTGAAGGGCTGCAGGTCCAGCTTGATGGAGCGCGCGGCAGGGCCTTCGCCGATCATGATGTCGATCTGGTAGTCCTCCAGCGCGGGGTAGAGGATTTCCTCCACCACGGGCGACAGCCGGTGGATCTCGTCGATGAACAG
>NZ_JAAQQT010000361.1:0-237 GCF_011742065.1 Aquabacterium sp. A08 | reverse complement strand
CATTTTGGTCAACAGCGCGGGCACCAACGCCACCCGGCGCAATTTCGACGTGCTCACCCCCGAGGCCTGGGACGAGGTGGTCGCCATCAACCTCTGCGGCCTGTTTTACTGCGTGCACGCGGCCCTGCCCGCCATGCGCCGTCAGGGCGGCGGCCTGATCGTCAACGTCTCGTCCTGGGCCGGCCTGTACGCCTCCAGGTTGACCGGGCCGGCCTACAACGCCACCAAGCGCGCGGT
>NZ_JAAQQT010000360.1:0-314 GCF_011742065.1 Aquabacterium sp. A08 | reverse complement strand
CCCATGGCCCCCGCCTTGCCCCCCGACCTGCACCGCGACACGCTGGCCGTGCGCGCCGCGGTCGAACGCAGCCAGTACGGCGAAAACTCGGAGGCACTGTACCTGACCAGCGGTTACGTGCAGCCCAGCGCGCAAGCCTCGGCGCGGCGTTTCGCCGGCGAGGAAGACGGCTACACCTACGGCCGCTCCGGCAACCCCACGGTGACCAGCTTCGAGCAGCGCCTGGCCGCGCTGGAAGGCGCCGAGGCCTGCCTGGCCACCGCCTCGGGCATGTCGGCCATCATGTTGATGTGCTTCGGCCTGCTCAAAGCCGG
>NZ_JAAQQT010000359.1:0-682 GCF_011742065.1 Aquabacterium sp. A08 | reverse complement strand
TGATGGAGATCGCCGGCCGCATCGCCAAGCTCGGCTGGCACGTGGTCATCTACTTCGAGGCGGTGGACCTGCCCGAGCTGTGGGACTTCTTCACCAGCCTGCCCACCACCGTGGTGGTGGACCACATGGGCCGCCCCGATGTGAGCAAGGGCGTGGACAGCGAAGAGTTCGCGCTGTTCCTCAAGTTCATGCGCGAACACTCCAACGTGTGGAGCAAGGTGAGCTGCCCCGAACGCCTGAGCGTGACCGGCCCGAAGGCCCTGAACGGCGAGCAGGAGGCCTACCAGGACGTGGTGCCGTTCGCGCGCCGCGTGGTGGAAGAATTCCCCGACCGCGTGCTCTGGGGCACCGACTGGCCGCACCCCAACCTGAAGGACCACATGCCCGACGACGGCCTGCTGGTCGATTTCATCCCGCAGATCGCGCCGACCGCCGAACTCCAGCAGAAGCTGCTGGTGGACAACCCGATGCGCCTGTACTGGCCCGAGGAGGTGTGAACATGTGCCCCCACGCTCATTACTTCGTAACTTCGCTGCCCCCCGAGGGGGCGCAGATCGCCCTTGGGGCGGCCCAGCGGGAGATCTGACATGGCCCTGGAAAAACCCTACACCGACGTGCCCGGCACCATCATTTTCGATGCCGAGCAATCGCGCAAAGGCTACTGGCTCAACCAGTTCTGCAT
>NZ_JAAQQT010000358.1:0-388 GCF_011742065.1 Aquabacterium sp. A08 | reverse complement strand
ACCTACACGATGGAATTCAAGCACTACTCGGAAGCCCCGCGCAACGTGCAAGAAGCCATCATGGCGGCCCGCGCCAAGTAATTGGCCCACCCCCGAGCCGTGCCCCCAGGGGCGCGTCACCCCCTCCAGGGGGCGTTGCCAGCAGACCGGCAAAGCGCCGGATCTGCGGCAACGCTGGATGAGGGGGGGGTGCGGGACTCTTGTTGTCTTCAGCGCCGTTTAGCGGTGAGTCGGCTGCCCGTGGCAGGCTCTGGCTGGAGACGTTAAACCCACACGGGCCTTGTTCTTTTATTGAGGTATTTGCAATGGCAAAAGAGAAATTTGAGCGGACCAAGCCGCACGTCAACGTCGGCACCATTGGTCACGTGGACCACGGCAAGACCACCCT
>NZ_JAAQQT010000357.1:0-395 GCF_011742065.1 Aquabacterium sp. A08 | reverse complement strand
ACACGCCCGCACCCTGGCCGTCAACACCCTGGTGGCGATGGAGGTGTTTTACCTGTTCAGCGTGCGCTACCTCAAAAACCCGTCGTTCCACTGGCTGGGGGTGCGTGGCACGCCCCGCGTGCTGGCCGCCGTGGGCGCGGTGCTGGCGTTGCAAAGCCTGTTCACCTATGCGCCCTTCATGCAGGCGCTGTTCCACACCCAGGCCCTGTCGGCGGCCGAACTGGCGCTGTGCGCCGGCACAGGCGCAGTGGTGCTGGTGCTGCTCGAACTGGAAAAAGCCGTGCTGCGGCGCTTACCTGCTCACAACCCCACGTCCAGGTAAACGTCGTCCAGCGTCAAGGCGCTGTCCAGGCACGGCAGGTCGATGGCGCCTTCGGTGTGCAGCTCGTGGCGCC
>NZ_JAAQQT010000356.1:0-632 GCF_011742065.1 Aquabacterium sp. A08 | reverse complement strand
GCCGGCGGCGTGGAAAGCATGAGCCGCGCGCCCTTCGTCATGCCCAAGGCCGAAAGCGCCTTCAGCCGCAGCAACGCGGTGTACGACACCACCATCGGCTGGCGCTTCGTCAACAAGCTGATGAAGGCCCAGTACGGCGTGGACTCCATGCCCGAAACCGCCGAGAACGTGGCGGTGGACTTCGCCATCAAGCGCGAAGCGCAAGACCTGATGGCCTTGAACAGCCAGTTGCGTGCGGTGGCCGCCATCGAAGCCGGCCACCTGGCCCGCGAGATCTGCCCCGTCACGATCCCGCAAAAGAAGGGCGACGCCATCGTCGTGGACACCGACGAACACCCCCGCAAGACCAGCCTGGAGGCGCTGGCCAAGCTCAAAGGCGTGGTGCGCCCCGACGGTTCCGTGACCGCCGGCAACGCCTCCGGCGTGAACGACGGCGCCTGCGCCCTGATCCTGGCCGACGAAGCCACCGCCGCCAAGAACGGCTTGACGCCGAAGGCCCGCGTGGTGGGCATGGCCACCGCCGGCGTGGCGCCGCGCATCATGGGCATCGGCCCGGCGCCGGCCACGCAGAAGGTGCTGGCCCAGACCGGCCTGACGCTGGCGCAGATGGACGTGATCGAGCTCAACGAAGC
>NZ_JAAQQT010000355.1:0-337 GCF_011742065.1 Aquabacterium sp. A08 | reverse complement strand
CTGGAGCAGATCCGGCTCAACCACCCCTGGGTGCCCGATGCGGTGGCCATCATCCGGGGCGGTGGCGCCGTCAACGACCTGGCCTGGCTCAACGATTACGACCTGGCCCGGGCCATCTGCGAACTCGACATCCCGGTGCTCACCGGCATCGGCCACGAACGCGATTCCACCGTTCTCGACGAAGTCGCCCACCAGCGCTTTGACACCCCCTCCAAAGTCATTGCCGGCATCGAGCGCACCAACGTCCAGCGGGTGCGGGAAGCGCAAAGCACCTTCGCCGACATCCAGCGCGCCACTGAGCAGCAGCTCGAACGCACACGACGCACCGTGCAGGCCA
>NZ_JAAQQT010000354.1:0-977 GCF_011742065.1 Aquabacterium sp. A08 | reverse complement strand
GTCATGTCCAGCGGGTTGTCACCGCCGCGGATGCGCAGAAAGCCGGCGCTTTGCTCGAAGGTCTTGGCGCCCAGGCCGGTGACTTTGAGCAAATCCTGCCGGCTCTGGAAGGCGCCGTGCGCCTCGCGCCAGCGCACCACCGACTTGGCCACCGTGCCGCTCAGGCCCGACACCCGGGCCAGCAGCGGCGCGCTGGCGGTGTTCAGGTCCACGCCCACGGCGTTCACGCAGTCTTCCACCACCGCGTCCAGGGTGCGCGCCAACTCGCTCTGGTTCACGTCGTGCTGGTACTGGCCCACGCCAATGCTCTTGGGGTCGATCTTCACCAGCTCGGCCAACGGGTCCTGCAGGCGGCGGGCGATGCTGGCCGCGCCGCGCAGGCTCACGTCCACGTCGGGCATTTCCTGGCTGGCAAATTCGCTGGCGGAATACACCGAAGCGCCCGCCTCGCTCACCACCACTTTTTGCGGGGTCAGGCCGCGGTCGGCCAGGCGCTTGATCAGGTCGGCGGCCAGTTTGTCGGTTTCGCGGCTGGCGGTGCCGTTGCCGATGGCAATCAGCTGCACGCCGTGCTTCAGGCACAGCGCGCCCAGGGTGGCGATGCTGCCTTCCCAATCGCGGCGAGGTTCGTGCGGATACACGGTGGCGGTGTCCAGCAGCTTGCCGGTGGGGTCCACCACCGCCACCTTCACCCCGGTGCGGATGCCGGGGTCCAGCCCCATCACGGCCTTGGGGCCGGCGGGCGCGGCCAACAGCAAGTCGCGCAGGTTGTCGGCAAACACTTTGATCGCCACCTGTTCGGCGGCTTCGCGCAGGCGGGCGAACAGGTCGCGCTCGGTGGACAGGCTGAGTTTGACGCGCCAGGTCCAGGCCACGCATTTGCGGATCAGGTCGTCCGCCGGGCGGGCCTGGTGGCTCCAGCCCAGGTGGCGGGCGATGCGGCCTTCGGCCAGCGAGGGCACGGCGCCGGGTTTGCC
>NZ_JAAQQT010000353.1:0-218 GCF_011742065.1 Aquabacterium sp. A08 | reverse complement strand
GCGCGCAAGGCGGCGCAGGCCCAGGCCAGCGCCTGGCTGGCCGAGCGCGGCCTGGCCGACTGGGCCGACCGCGCCATCGGCAGCCTGAGCCAGGGTCAGCGCCAGCACGTCTGTTGGCTGGCTCTGCTGATCGCCGCGCCCCGGGTGCTGCTGCTGGACGAACCCTACGCCAGCCTGGACCTGCCCGGCCAGGCGCGCCTGCACCGCGAAATCGACCG
>NZ_JAAQQT010000352.1:0-330 GCF_011742065.1 Aquabacterium sp. A08 | reverse complement strand
GCCGACGAAATGACGCAGATGGCCATGGGCATGATGGGCCTGTGGATCACCCACCCCAGGCTGGACGCGCGCGGCCGCCACCCGCTGATCGAGCACGTGGACCGCGACTACTGCTTCCTGCTCAACGCCTTCGACGTGGAGCCGGGCGCCCAGACCCCCAACGTCAACACCATGCTGGAGCACAACATCTGGGCCTGGAACAGCCGCGTCTTCCCCGGGCTGGACCCGCTGGTGGCCCGGCTGGGCGACCGGGTGCGGGTCCGCGTGGGCAACCTGACCATGACCAACCACCCCATCCACATCCACGGCATCGAGTTCGAGGTGACCGGC
>NZ_JAAQQT010000351.1:0-296 GCF_011742065.1 Aquabacterium sp. A08 | reverse complement strand
AGCGAACCGGGCGCCGGCTCCGACGTGATCAGCATGAAGCTGCGCGCCGAGGACAAGGGCGGCTACTACCTGCTCAACGGCAGCAAGATGTGGATCACCAACGGCCCCGACGCCGACACCATGGTGGTGTACGCCAAAACCGAGCCGGAACTGGGCGCCCGCGGCGTGACCGCCTTCATCGTGGAAAAGGGCATGCCCGGCTTTTCCACCGCGCAAAAGCTGGACAAGCTGGGCATGCGCGGCAGCCACACCGGCGAGATGGTGTTCCAGAACGTGGAGGTGCCCGAGGCGAACAT
>NZ_JAAQQT010000350.1:0-341 GCF_011742065.1 Aquabacterium sp. A08 | reverse complement strand
TGCTCGATCAGCGGGTGGCGGCCGCGCGCGTCCAGCCTGGGGTGGGTGATCCACAGGCCCATCATGCCCATGGCCATCTGCGTCATTTCGTCGGCATGGGGGTGGTACATGAAGGTGCCGGGCCGGCGCGCGACGAACTCGTACACATAGGTCTTGCCCACGGGGATGGGCGGCTGGTTGACGCCGCTGACGCCATCCATGCCGTTGGGCAGGCGCTGGCCGTGCCAGTGGATGGTGGTGGCCTCCGGCAGGCGGTTGGTGACGAAGCAGCGCACCCGGTCGCCTTCCACCACCTCGATGGTGGGGCCGGGGCTCTGGCCGTTGTAGCCCCACATGTTGAC
>NZ_JAAQQT010000349.1:0-341 GCF_011742065.1 Aquabacterium sp. A08 | reverse complement strand
TGCTCGATCAGCGGGTGGCGGCCGCGCGCGTCCAGCCTGGGGTGGGTGATCCACAGGCCCATCATGCCCATGGCCATCTGCGTCATTTCG
This sequence comes from Aquabacterium sp. A08, assembly GCF_011742065.1. Taxonomy (NCBI): domain Bacteria; kingdom Pseudomonadati; phylum Pseudomonadota; class Betaproteobacteria; order Burkholderiales; family Sphaerotilaceae; genus Aquabacterium; species Aquabacterium sp. A08. The sequence goes on along the minus strand of NZ_JAAQQT010000349.1, from coordinate 251 downwards.
TCGGCGTGGGGGTGGTACATGAAGGTGCCGGGCCGGCGCGCGACGAACTCGTACACATAGGTCTTGCCCACGGCAATGGGGGGCTGGTTGACGCCGCTGACCCCGTCCATGCCGTTGGGCAGGCGCTGGCCGTGCCAGTGGATGGTGGTGGGCTCGGGCAGGCGGTTGGTGACGAAGCAGCGCACCCGGTCGCCTTCCACCACCTCGATGGTGGGGCCGGGGCTCTGGCCGTTGTAGCCCCACATGTTGAC
>NZ_JAAQQT010000348.1:0-278 GCF_011742065.1 Aquabacterium sp. A08 | reverse complement strand
ACCCTGTGCAACAAGATGGCGCCGGCGCTGCGCAAGGTCTACGACCAGATGGCCGAGCCGCGCTGGGTGCTGTCCATGGGGTCTTGCGCCAACGGTGGCGGCTACTACCACTACAGCTATTCCGTGGTGCGCGGCTGCGACCGCATCGTGCCGGTCGATGTTTATGTGCCGGGTTGTCCGCCCACGGCCGAAGCCTTGCTGTACGGCATCATCCAGCTGCAGCAAAAGATCCGCCGCACCAACACGATTGCGCGGGCATGAGCCGCGCGGGAGTTTCC
>NZ_JAAQQT010000002.1:0-245 GCF_011742065.1 Aquabacterium sp. A08 | reverse complement strand
TCGCGGATGTCGTCGAAGCTGGTGTCGGTGCGGCCCAGTTTGACGGTGCCAAAACCGCCGCTCAGGCCGACGATGGCGGTGCGGTCGCCCAGGGTTGTGGCACGGGCGGCGCCGGTCTGGCTGTTGGTGCCAGGAGCGTCGGGGTCCAGCGTGGTTTCGATCTGGAAGATGGCTTTGAGGCCACCACCGAGGTCTTCGGTGCCACGGAAGCCCAGGCGGCTGGTGGTCAGCAGGCCGCTGGAGAC
>NZ_JAAQQT010000347.1:0-226 GCF_011742065.1 Aquabacterium sp. A08 | reverse complement strand
TCTGGGCCTTGCCCTATGGCTACAACATGGGCGAGCCCATCGAGGCCTGCGGCCCCGACCGGGTCATCGCCGACTTCTCGGCCCTGGCGCCCGCGACCGTGACCGCCGCCTGAACCGCCCGCCGCCCCCTCAAAAAAACAGAGGAGATCCCGTGACCATCCCACTGGGCATCAACGGTTTCGGCCGCATCGGCCGCCTGGCGCTGCGCGCGGCCGTGCAATCGGGC
>NZ_JAAQQT010000346.1:0-227 GCF_011742065.1 Aquabacterium sp. A08 | reverse complement strand
GCCCGATTGCACGGCCGCGCGCAGCGCCAGGCGGCCGATGCGGCCGAAACCGTTGATGCCCAGTGGGATGGTCACGGGATCTCCTCTGTTTTTTTTGGGGGGGCGGCGGGCGGTTCAGGCGGCGGTCACGGCCGCGGGCGCCAGGGCCGAGAAGTCGGCGATGACCCGGTCGGGGCCGCAGGCCTCGATGGGCTCGCCCATGTTGTAGCCATAGGGCAAGGCCCAGA
>NZ_JAAQQT010000345.1:0-623 GCF_011742065.1 Aquabacterium sp. A08 | reverse complement strand
GCCGCACCGCTGATGCTGGGCTTTGTGCTGGGTCCACTGATGGAGGAAAACCTGCGCCGCTCGCTGCTGCTGTCGCGCGGTGACATGATGACCTTTATCGACCGCCCGATCAGCGCTGGCTTCCTGGCCTTCGGTGGCGCCATCGTGCTGTGGACGGTTTGGACGTCGTTGAAGTCCGCGCTGCGCGAACGCGAGCGCCGCCAGGATTTTGGCGAGGCCCCCTGAGGCGCTGCAGCTTTTGACGAGCCCGGTTCGCCGGGCTTTTCGAAAATTCCATGACTATCGACAATGTGCATTATGTTAAATAAAAGACGCAAGTACCTTCGCCGTTGGTCGGTGAACGTGGGAAACTGATAACCCAGAAACCTCGGCCGTTAAAGGCCGGTGCCAATTTCGTCTGCCCACCCGGGACTACCCTCAACCGGGAGCCATCGGCCGAATGACTGGACCTACAATCCCCACACACAACAACTCCGTGAGGAACGTTCCCATGAAGAAATTGCTTTCCTTGGTGGTGTTGGGCGCCGCCAGCACACTGACGTGGGCCCAAGCCGAGCTCAAAGTGGCCATCGACCCCACTTACGAGCCCTTCACCTACAAAACGGCCGACGGCAAGCCGACCG
>NZ_JAAQQT010000344.1:0-231 GCF_011742065.1 Aquabacterium sp. A08 | reverse complement strand
CCCTACCACATCGAGCAGGACCCGTCGGCCCCGCGCGACCCGCTGCCCGACGGCGCCAGCTTCAAGCGCCAGTACGCCCCGCACCAGATCGGCGGCGGCTTTGCCGAAGGCGGCGTGGTGTCGATGCAGAGCAGCACCTACGGCGTGGCCGATGACGGCACCCCGGTCTGGCAAGGCGACCCGAACGGCCTGGGCGTGCCCGGCGCCGCCCCGGCCCAGCCCATGAGCGCG
>NZ_JAAQQT010000343.1:0-530 GCF_011742065.1 Aquabacterium sp. A08 | reverse complement strand
GCACCATGCCGAACGCCAGGCCATGCGTGCCATGGCCGGGCAGGCCAGCGCACCCTGTCACCTGCTGCAGTGCCGGGCCGACCCCGCCCGCATGGCCCAGCGCCTGCAGGCACGCCAGGCCCAGGGCCTGGACCCGTCCGACGCCACCCCGCAGCTGCTGGCCCGGCAGCTGCAGACCGCCGAACCCCTGCCCGCCGACTGGGCCCCGCTGTGCCGCACGGTGCACAACGACGGCACACGGGACGACTTGCAGGGGCAGGTCAGTGACTGGGTGGCGGTTGTGCTGGGGTCATAGACCGGGCTTCGGCCAGCACGCGCGCTTGCATGCCCGGTGCCAGGCTGACGGCCTCCACCACGTCCACCCGAAAGGGCAGGGGGCCCTGTTCAAACCGGTCGGCCAGTTCGCAACGCTGTTGCCATGACAGGCGTTCGGGTGTGGTCAGCAGCAGGTCCAGGTCGGAAAAAGGCCGCGCACGGCCCATGGCGCGTGAGCCAAACACCTGCACCTGTGCCTGGGGCACTCATGTGCA
>NZ_JAAQQT010000342.1:0-273 GCF_011742065.1 Aquabacterium sp. A08 | reverse complement strand
GATCGCCATCCAGGCGCGGCCGATGCGCGAACGCTCCAGCCGGTAGCAGATGATGACCGACAGCACCACCATGAACAGAAACAGGTAGTAGTACAACGTGACCGACTGGAAGGTGAAGTCGCCCACCTTCAGCCGCGCGCCCAGGTCCAGGCCGAACACCTTGATGGAGTCGATCTGACTCAGGCCCTTGGGGCCGTTGGTGATGTTCACCGGGCGGTCCAGGTTGAGCAGGAAGATGCGGATGATCTCGCCGAAACCCAGGGTGACGATGGC
>NZ_JAAQQT010000341.1:0-278 GCF_011742065.1 Aquabacterium sp. A08 | reverse complement strand
GGAAACTCCCGCGCGGCTCATGCCCGCGCAATCGTGTTGGTGCGGCGGATCTTTTGCTGCAGCTGGATGATGCCGTACAGCAAGGCTTCGGCCGTCGGCGGGCAGCCCGGGACGTACACGTCCACCGGCACGATGCGGTCGCAGCCGCGCACCACGGAATAGCTGTAGTGGTAGTAGCCGCCGCCGTTGGCGCAAGACCCCATGGACAGCACCCAGCGCGGCTCGGCCATCTGGTCGTAGACCTTGCGCAGCGCCGGCGCCATCTTGTTGCACAGGGT
>NZ_JAAQQT010000035.1:0-221 GCF_011742065.1 Aquabacterium sp. A08 | reverse complement strand
AGCTTTGGCAAGACCTACCATGTGACCGGCTGGAAGGTGGGCCATGTGGTGGCCCCGGCACCGCTGATGGCGGAATTCCGCAAGGTGCACCAGTTTAACGTGTTCACCGTGAACACGCCCATGCAGCACGCCCTGGCCGCCTACATGGCCGACCCGGCGCCCTACCTGCAACTGCCAGGGTTCTACCAAGCCAAGCGCGACCGGTTCCGCGCCGGGCTGGC
>NZ_JAAQQT010000340.1:0-398 GCF_011742065.1 Aquabacterium sp. A08 | reverse complement strand
CTGGACGTGCGCTGCGAGGGCGACCTGCACATCGACGGCCACCACACGGTGGAGGACATCGGCATCACCCTGGGTCAGGCGTTCGCGCAGGCCGTGGGCGACAAAAAGGGCATCCGCCGCTACGGCCACGCCTATGTGCCGCTGGACGAAGCGCTGAGCCGCGTGGTGGTGGATTTTTCCGGTCGCCCTGGCCTGCACATGGACGTGCAGTTCACCGCCGGCATGATCGGCCAGCTCGACACGCAGTTGGTGTTCGAGTTTTTCCAGGGTTTCGTCAACCACGCCGGCGTGACGCTGCACATCGACAACCTCAAGGGCGTCAACGCGCACCACCAGTGCGAAACCATCTTCAAGGCCTTTGCCCGCGCCTTGCGCGCCGCGCTGGAGCTGGACCCGCG
>NZ_JAAQQT010000339.1:0-287 GCF_011742065.1 Aquabacterium sp. A08 | reverse complement strand
CCGAGCAGGGCCAGCACCAACAGCGCCAGCACCGCGCCCAGGCCCCACCAGACCTCGCGCGCCAGCGGCGCGGTGGCCACCGGGGCGCCCCAGCGGGTCAGGGTGCCGTAGTACACCGACTGCGGGTCGGCCTTCCAGGCCTGCAGGTAGCGGTCGAGGGTGGCCAGCCGGTCGGCGTGGCGACCCTGGGGCGCGGCAAAAAACAGGGCGGCGGGGTTGAACTGCACCGCCGTGGCCACCAGCCCGGCGGCCACGGCGTGGCGGTTGCCGTACAGGTGGTTGACCGC
>NZ_JAAQQT010000338.1:0-308 GCF_011742065.1 Aquabacterium sp. A08 | reverse complement strand
AAACGACTTCGCGCCGATGATAGTGCAGATCCCTGTGTGAAAGTAGGTCATCGTCAGGCTGTTATTTGAGCTGGACCCCTTCTCTGCCAGACGGTAGAGAGGGGGTTTGCCTTTCTGTGTGAGACCGGTGTCCGCACGGCAGGGGTCTGGCCAAAGTTCTGCAAAAACTTGAAGAACTTTGACAAGACGCCAAAAGTTGTGTCATAATACGAGGCTCTGCTGATCGCGGCAGACTTCAGAAGCAAAGCGGTTGGGCTGATGGCCTGGTTGGTGAGCTTCGGTGATCGTTAAAAAATTACAGCCGATAA
>NZ_JAAQQT010000337.1:0-206 GCF_011742065.1 Aquabacterium sp. A08 | reverse complement strand
GGCGCCATGTTCGTGCGCTCCATGACGGTGTACCTGGTCAACCGCGGCACGCTCAACCAGTACATCTACCTGGAGCACGGCGCCCACTACGCCATCGGCGCGCTGGCCGGTGTGATGATCCTGGGCACGGTGGTGCACGTGTCCGAGGTGTTCACCGGGCTGGTGGGCGTGGCCTTCATCGCCGCGTCGGTCTGGTCGTCGCTGCG
>NZ_JAAQQT010000336.1:0-206 GCF_011742065.1 Aquabacterium sp. A08 | reverse complement strand
GGCGCCATGTTCGTGCGCTCCATGACGGTGTACCTGGTCAACCGCGGCACGCTCAACCAGTACATCTACCTGGAGCACGGCGCCCACTACGCCATTGGCGCGCTGGCCGGGGTGATGATCCTGGGCACGGTGGTGCACGTGTCCGAGGTGTTCACCGGGCTGGTGGGCGTGGCCTTCATCGCCGCGTCGGTCTGGTCGTCGCTGCG
>NZ_JAAQQT010000335.1:0-254 GCF_011742065.1 Aquabacterium sp. A08 | reverse complement strand
ACCGCCTGCATCGGGCTGTAGCTGTAAATGCCCAGCGGCGGCGGTTCGAGCAGCGCGGTCACGGCCCGCAGCCCCATGACGCCGCACAGCCCCACCAGCGTGAACAGGGTGAAGTGGGCGGCAAAGCTGCGCTGGCGGTGTCGCCAGAGCACGTGCAACTGCGCCCCGAACATGAGCCCGACAAAGCCACTGAGAAACGCCAGGCGGTGCACGTAGTACGCCGCTTCGCCACTGGTCGCGAGGATGAAGACCAG
>NZ_JAAQQT010000334.1:0-279 GCF_011742065.1 Aquabacterium sp. A08 | reverse complement strand
TTGGGCGGTTTTTACTACCCCAAACAGGGGATACCCACAGCCCGTCTGCAATGCTAAAAATTCCCTCACAACAGGGGGAACAACATGCGCATGCATACGGGGCGTTCGCGCCGTGGTTTCACGCTGATCGAGGCCTTGGTCACCCTCGCGGTGTTGGGCATACTGGCGGCCATCGCCCTGCCGGCTTTTTCCAGCATGCGCGAAACGCTGCGTTTGAAAGGCTCAACAGAAGCGGTGCAGGCCGACCTCCGGCTGGCCAAATCCGAGTCCATCAAGCGC
>NZ_JAAQQT010000333.1:0-470 GCF_011742065.1 Aquabacterium sp. A08 | reverse complement strand
CGCATCATGGGCTCGAACTTCTCGTTCCAGCTGCACGCCCACCACGGTTTCGGTGCCTACATTTGCGGCGAAGAAACCGCGCTGCTCGAATCGCTCGAAGGCAAAAAAGGCCAGCCGCGCTTCAAGCCGCCGTTCCCGGCCAGCTTTGGCCTGTACGGCAAGCCCACCACCATCAACAACACCGAGACCTTCGCGGCGGTGCCCTGGATCATCTGCCACGGCGGTCAGGCCTACCTCGAATGCGGCAAGCCCAACAACGGCGGTACCAAGATCTTCTCAGTCAGTGGCGACGTGGAGCGTCCCGGCAACTACGAGATTCCGCTCGGCACCCCGTTCAGCAAATTGCTGGAACTGGCCGGTGGCGTGCGCGCTGGCCGCCAGCTCAAGGCAGTGATTCCGGGCGGCTCGTCCGCCCCGGTGCTGCCGGCCAACATCATCATGGACTGCACGATGGACTACGACTCCATCAG
>NZ_JAAQQT010000332.1:0-760 GCF_011742065.1 Aquabacterium sp. A08 | reverse complement strand
CACAGCCCCGTCACCCACGGGCCATGCTGCCAGGCCAGCGACCAGCCGTTGACCGCCGCCACCGGCACCGCCCCCAGCGTGAACAGGCCCACCGAGCGCAGCACCCCGCGCCGGCCCTGGGTCAGGGCGTTGCTGACCGCGGTGTTGATGAACAGGGTGAAGGTGATCCACAGCGGGAACGCCAGCGCCGCGGCCCAAGCCCCCATGAGCGCACTGTCGAGCAGCAGGTTGTTGAGCTCGGCCCCCTGGGTATCGTTGGCGCGACGGGCGCGCCAGTACAACAGCTGCGGATAGAGCAGAAACTGAAAGACCAGCAGCACCCAAGCCCAGCCGGCATGACCGGCGGTCCAGAGCTGCAGCCCCACCGCCAGGCCGGCCGCCGCAAACCAGAGCGCGCGGACACGCCGGTTCGCCGCCACCGTCCAGTGGGCGGAGGGCGGTTGTCTGGTCTGACGCGTCGCCATCAGAGCGCCCGCAACACCGCGCCGGACAGGCAGGCGCACCGGAAACACGCCATCCGCAGGGCGGTGGTGCCTTGTTGCGCCAAAGTCATGGTTGTTCTCCCTCGCGTGTCCCAGTGGCCGGAATCGACCGCTGTGCCACCAACGTCATAACCAGTGCCGGCACAGTACCGATAGGTTAGCGCATTCGAGGTGGGGTCGGTTGCTTTCGTGGGGCCATTCGCGGCCCTCGCGGTTGAGCCACACGGCCTGCATGCCCACCCCCAACGCCCCCAGCACGTCGTGGCCGGGGTCGTCGC
>NZ_JAAQQT010000331.1:0-423 GCF_011742065.1 Aquabacterium sp. A08 | reverse complement strand
TTGCTGGCCGAAAAGCCACACAGTGTCAGCATGCGGGGTCTCCTGAATCAAGGACAAGACGGGGGCAGGCCGCATCATCGCCGCCGCGCCGGGGCCGGGCTGTCCGGTGCGCGTCAACCGCGGTGCCCACCCGCGTTGGCGGGTGGGACTGTCGGTTCGGCGCGACGGCTACGCAGTTTCCACCACCGGCCGCACCGCAAACCCCGTGACAATCGGTGACCTGGCCTTTGCGGGGCGCCCGTGCGCCTGTCCCATGAAAGAATTTCGTTTTTCCTTTTTTGTGACCTTCGTCTGCCTGGCCGTGGCCGGCTGGTGGGGGATGCAGTCGCCCATGGGCCTGTGGACGGCGCTGTGGCTGGCCTTTGTGCTGGCGGTGCTGGAGGTCAGCCTGTCGTTCGACAACGCGGTGGTCAACGCCGGCGT
>NZ_JAAQQT010000330.1:0-423 GCF_011742065.1 Aquabacterium sp. A08 | reverse complement strand
TTGCTGGCCGAAAAGCCACACAGTGTCAGCATGCGGGGTCTCCTGAATCAAGGACAAGACGGGGGCAGGCCGCATCATCGCCGCCGCGCCGGGGCTGGGCTGTCCGGTGCGCGTCAACCGCGGTGCCCACCCGCGTTGGCGGGCGGGACTGTCGGTTCGGCGCGACGGCTACGCAGTTTCCACCACCGGCCGCACCGCAAACCCCGCGACAATCGGTGACCTGGCCTTTGCGGGGCGCCTGTGCGCCTGTCCCATGAAAGAATTTCGTTTTTCCTTTTTTGTGACCTTTGTCTGCCTGGCCGTGGCCGGCTGGTGGGGGATGCAGTCCCCCATGGGCCTGTGGACGGCGCTGTGGCTGGCCTTTGTGCTGGCGGTGCTGGAGGTCAGCCTGTCGTTCGACAACGCGGTGGTCAACGCCGGCGT
>NZ_JAAQQT010000034.1:0-224 GCF_011742065.1 Aquabacterium sp. A08 | reverse complement strand
GTCAAACGCCTTGAGGCGGATACGGATCTTTTGCTTGCTCATGATCGGTGTCCTTCTCAGTCGATGATCTTGGCCACGACGCCGGCGCCGACGGTGCGACCGCCTTCACGGATGGCGAAGCGCAGACCCTCTTCCATGGCGATGGGGGCGATCAGCTTGACGGTGATCGACACGTTGTCGCCGGGCATGACCATTTCCTTGCCTTCGGGCAGCTCGATGGAGCC
>NZ_JAAQQT010000329.1:0-691 GCF_011742065.1 Aquabacterium sp. A08 | reverse complement strand
ACGCTGGGCCTGATTTCCACCAGCTTCGGCAACTGGCAGGGCGTGCCCGGCGGCGAGCAGGTGGAGCTGCTGGACCCGGCGCACCACAAGGTGCTGAGCCTGCAGTTCCAGGGCGACGTGATGGTGGGCTGCAACAGCGTGGGCTGGACCGACCACGTGGGCGTGATGCGCGGCCTGGTGGAAGGCAAAGTCAAGCTGGGCGAGTGGAAAGACAAGCTCAAGGAAGACCCGACGCAGCTGATGAAGGCCTACCTAGCCACGGCCCAGGCGCAAGGCCAGTGGAGCGGGGCCGGCGACGCCCGCCGCCGTTGAGCTGGGGGCCTATGCAGATCACCTTCAAGCTGTTTGCCACGCTGGGCGACTACCTGCCGCCCGGCGCCCGCTACAACCAGATCGCGCTGGACCTGGCGCCCGGCACCACCGTGAGCCAGGTGATCGAGGCCCACGCCCTGCCGCTAAAGCTGGTGCACCTGGTGCTCATCAACGGCCACTTTGTGCCGCCCGAAGCGCGGTCCGACCGCGCCCTGATCGACGGCGATGTGCTGGCCATCTGGCCGCCCATCGCCGGCGGCTGAGGCGCGCGACATGCAGTCGGTCTACGCCGAATCGTTTGTGCGCGACATGGGTTGCACCCCCCAGGAATGGCTGGGGTGGTTGCCCGAGGCCGTGGGGCCACACCCGTGGACGCTGG
>NZ_JAAQQT010000328.1:0-350 GCF_011742065.1 Aquabacterium sp. A08 | reverse complement strand
CGGATCAGGTCGTCCGCCGGGCGGGCCTGGTGGCTCCAGCCCAGGTGGCGGGCGATGCGGCCTTCGGCCAGCGAGGGCACGGCGCCGGGTTTGCCGGTGGTCTTGGCGCTCTCGGGCAGCTCCGGCTCGGGCACCACCAGCTTGGCGTCCAGGATTTCCAGTGCGCGGCCGCGGAACACCGCCAGGGCGCGGTGCGACGGCACGCGGGCTATGGGTTCGTCGTAGTCGAAATAGTCGCGGAACTTGGCCACATCAGGGTCGTGCTCGTTCTTGCCGTCCACCTTCTGGCTTTGCAGCAGGCCTTCCTGCCACAGCCATTCGCGCAGGCCCTGCACCAGCGTGGCGTCTTC
>NZ_JAAQQT010000327.1:0-977 GCF_011742065.1 Aquabacterium sp. A08 | reverse complement strand
GGCAAACCCGGCGCCGTGCCCTCGCTGGCCGAAGGCCGCATCGCCCGCCACCTGGGCTGGAGCCACCAGGCCCGCCCGGCGGACGACCTGATCCGTAAATGCGTGGCCTGGACCTGGCGCGTCAAACTCAGCCTGTCCACCGAGCGCGACCTGTTCGCCCGCCTGCGCGAAGCCGCCGAACAGGTGGCCATCAAGGTGTTTGCCGACAACCTGCGCGACCTGCTGTTGGCCGCGCCCGCCGGCCCCAAGGCCGTGATGGGGCTGGACCCGGGCATCCGCACCGGGGTGAAGGTGGCGGTGGTGGACCCCACCGGCAAGCTGCTGGACACCGCCACCGTGTATCCGCACGAACCGCGCCGCGATTGGGAAGGCAGCATCGCCACCCTGGGCGCGCTGTGCCTGAAGCACGGCGTGCAGCTCATCGCCATCGGCAACGGCACCGCCAGCCGCGAAACCGACAAGCTGGCCGCCGACCTGATCAAGCGCCTGGCCGACCGCGGCCTGACCCCGCAAAAAGTGGTGGTGAGCGAGGCGGGCGCGTCGGTGTATTCCGCCAGCGAATTTGCCAGCCAGGAAATGCCCGACGTGGACGTGAGCCTGCGCGGCGCGGCCAGCATTGCCCGCCGCCTGCAGGACCCGCTGGCCGAACTGGTGAAGATCGACCCCAAGAGCATTGGCGTGGGCCAGTACCAGCACGACGTGAACCAGAGCGAGCTGGCGCGCACCCTGGACGCGGTGGTGGAAGACTGCGTGAACGGTGTGGGCGTGGACCTGAACACCGCCAGCGCGCCGCTGCTGGCGCGCGTCTCGGGCCTGAGCGGCACGGTGGCCAAGTCGGTGGTGCGTTGGCGCGAGGCTCACGGCGCCTTCCAGAGCCGGCAAGATTTGCTCAAAGTCACCGGCCTGGGCGCCAAGACCTTCGAGCAAAGCGCCGGCTTTCTGCGCATCCGCGGCGGTGACAACCCGCTGGACATGAC
>NZ_JAAQQT010000326.1:0-625 GCF_011742065.1 Aquabacterium sp. A08 | reverse complement strand
CCCAAGGCGCTGGTGGCGGCCTTCAAGGGGGCGCACTACGACCTGAACCGCCCGGGCCAGATGCCGCTGCAGGCGGCGCTGGCCGAGTTCATCGAAATGGGCCACTTTGCCAGCACCCTGCGCCGCGCCCGACAGACCTACGCCGAACGGCGCCAGCGCCTGGTGGACGCGCTGGCGCCGGTGCTGGCCAGTGGGCACGGGCGCATCCACGGCGCGGCACAGGGCCTGCACCTGTGCCTGCGACTGCCCGCCACGGTGGACGACCGGGCCCTGGCCCAACAGGCGGCCCAGGCCGGCCTGACGGTGCGGCCGCTGTCGGCCTACTGCCTGCAACGGCAGGACCTGCGTGGGCTGGCCATCGGCTACGGGTATGCGGCGCCGGCGCTGATCCCCCGTTACGCGGCGGCGCTGGTGCACCTGCTGCAGGCCACGCCGCGGGGCTGACGCGGCCGGTCGCGCCGGTTCAGCCCAAGGCATCCTTCAAGCGGTGCCACAGCATGCCCAGCGCCAACACCGGCGTGCGCAGCCGAGGCCCGCCGGGAAAGGGCCGGTGCCGCAGGCGGGCGAACACGTCGAAACGTTCGGCCTGGCCCTGGATGGCCTCGGCCACCAACTGGCCCGCCAG
>NZ_JAAQQT010000033.1:0-293 GCF_011742065.1 Aquabacterium sp. A08 | reverse complement strand
GACGTGTTCTCCATCTCCGGCCGCGGCACCGTCGTGACCGGCCGTATCGAGCGCGGCATCATCAAGGTCGGTGAAGAAATCGAGATCGTCGGCATCTCCACCACCCAGAAGACCACCTGCACCGGCGTCGAAATGTTCCGCAAGCTGCTGGACCAAGGCCAGGCTGGCGACAACGTCGGCATCCTGCTGCGCGGCACCAAGCGCGAAGACGTGCAGCGCGGCCAAGTGCTGTGCAAGCCCGGCTCCATCAAGCCGCACACCCACTTCACCGGTGAGGTGTACGTGCTGTCCAA
>NZ_JAAQQT010000325.1:0-346 GCF_011742065.1 Aquabacterium sp. A08 | reverse complement strand
GTGGCGCAGGCGCGCGGCGACGGTGCCCCGGTGCGCCTGGACGCGCCGGCCACGCCGGAACGGGTGTTGTGGGCGGTGTCGAAAGACGGCCCGCCAGGCCCCGCGCCCTGAACACCCCGGCCGGCGCGGCCCTGCGGTTACAGTCGGGTCCGTGCCCTTGTCCACCCCACCCGCCTTCGCCCCCAGCACCCTACCGGACGCGCGCCAGCGCATCGCCGCGGTCCAGGCCGCCCTGGCCCAGGCCGGCGTGTCGCTGCGTGCGCCACCGCCCGAGCCCACCACCTGTTGCGGCCGGGGCTGCAACGGCTGTGTCTGGGAAGGCTATTACGCCGCCCTGACCTTCTGG
>NZ_JAAQQT010000324.1:0-752 GCF_011742065.1 Aquabacterium sp. A08 | reverse complement strand
CTCAAGCTGGTTGGCTCGCAAAACTTCCTCCAATGGACGCGCAACCGGTGTCAAACCGGCTGCGCGTGGCTTGAAATGAATAAATCAGGGGCGACCAAAGCAGATCACCGATGCACAATCGGTGGTGCAAGCGCACATCAAGGAGATCGAAAATGCCTGGAAGCATCACTTCGGCGGCTGAGGTCACGCACATTTCCAAGCATGGCCTTTGGCTGTTGCTGGGTGACGAAGAGTTGCACCTGCCGTTTGAGCAGTTTCCTTGGTTCAAGCAGGCCACGGTTGAGCAAATCACGACGGTGGAGCACCCCACACCCAACCACCTGTACTGGCCCGCGCTGGACATCGACCTGGCAGTGGACTCGATTCGCCGGCCTGCGGACTTCCCGCTGATGGCGCGGGGCTGACTGCCCCCTGTGTGCTCCAAACAACAAAGGCCCTCGCGGGCCTTTGTCGTTTCAGTCTCTGGGGTTGCCGAAGGTTCAACCCTTCGCCGCCTTCAACGCCTCACCCATGATGGCCAGCCCCTCGTCCAGCAGCGCGTCGCTGGCGGTGATGGGCACCAGAATGCGGATGACGTTGGCGTACACGCCGCACGACAGCAGCACCAAGCCGCGCTTGAGCGCCTCGGCGCAGACGCGCTTCGTCAGGTCGGCGGCCGGCTTGTCGTGGTCGCCGCCTTCAAACAGCTCGATGGCGATCATGGAGCCCAGGCCGCGCACGTCCTGAATTTCCACGTTGTGTTGCGCCAGGGC
>NZ_JAAQQT010000323.1:0-259 GCF_011742065.1 Aquabacterium sp. A08 | reverse complement strand
CTAAAGACGGGGTGCCGAAGCTCTACAGCTTCCATGCGCCGGAGGTCTCCTGCATCAACAAGGGTAAGAGCCGCCAGCCCTACGAGTTTGGGGTGAAGGTGGGCATTGCCAGCACGCTGCGATACAACCTGATCGTGGGAGCCAGGGCGTTTCACAGCAACCCGTATGACGGCCACACCCTCAACGCCCAACTGGAGCAAGCCGCCATCCTGATGCAGGACACGGGTATCAAGCCCACGATGGCCTTTGTGGACCTGGG
>NZ_JAAQQT010000322.1:0-461 GCF_011742065.1 Aquabacterium sp. A08 | reverse complement strand
CGCGCTCTTCGGCCAGGGGCGTGTAGGGCAGGGCGGCAAAGCGGGCGCGGCCATCGGCGGTGGGGTAGACGCCGTCGGTGTACAGGCGTTCGGCGTTGTGCGCCTGGCCTTCGGGCAGCGGCCACTGTTGCGGTGCCGCGTCCAACTGGGCGTAGCTCAGGCCGGTGATGTCCAGGTCGCGGCCGCGCGTGCTCTCGCGGTGTTCGTTCCAGATTTGTTCGGGCGTTTCGTAGGGAAACAGTGTGGTGGGTGCGCGGGCAGGCAGGCGCTGCTCCAGCCGACGTCCCAGGTTCACGGCGATCTGCCAGTCGTGGCGCGGGGCTTCATCGCCCGCCGACGGCGGCGGGACCGCTGCGCGCACGCGGGTGATGCGCCGCTCGCTGTTGGTGACGGTGCCTTCCTTCTCGCCCCAGGTGGTGGCGGGCAGCAGCAGGTCGGCCCAGTCGCAGGTGGCGGCGCTG
>NZ_JAAQQT010000321.1:0-407 GCF_011742065.1 Aquabacterium sp. A08 | reverse complement strand
CACTGCTTGAACAGGCCTTCGGGCTTGTAGAGCAGCACGGCGGCCATCAGCATGTACACCAGCATGCCCGCCACCTGGGGCAGCAGCACCTTGCCGAAGGTGTCCACCAGCCCGACCAGCAGCGCGGAAATGAGCGCCCCGCGCACCGAGCCGATGCCGCCGATGACCACGACCACAAAGCACATGATCAGCACCGAGCTGCCCATGTTGGGGTAGACGCTGGCGATGGGCGCGGCAATCATGCCGGCCACGGCGGCCAGGCCCACGCCCAGGGCGAACACCACGGCGTGGATCAGGCGGATGTTGATGCCCAGCGCCTCGGTCATGTCGCGGTTGAAGGCGCCGGCGCGGATCTTCATGCCCAGGCGGGTTTTGGAAATCAACAGGTACAGCCCCAGCGCCAGCAG
>NZ_JAAQQT010000320.1:0-251 GCF_011742065.1 Aquabacterium sp. A08 | reverse complement strand
GTGTACGACGAGTTCGTGACCAAGTTCGCCGCCAAGGTGGCCACCGCCAAGGTGGGCAACGGTTTCGAGGACGGCGTGAACCAGGGCCCGCTGATTGAGGAAGCCGCGCTGGAGAAGGTGCAGCGCCACGTGGACGACGCCGTGGCCAAGGGTGCACGCGTGCTGGCCGGCGGCAAGCGCCTGCCGGGGCAGTTCTTCGAGCCCACCGTGGTGGCCGACGCCACCGCCGACATGCTCTGCGCCCGCGAGGA
>NZ_JAAQQT010000032.1:0-517 GCF_011742065.1 Aquabacterium sp. A08 | reverse complement strand
AAGGGGGAGGCGTGGTGGTCAAAGGTCTGGCCAAGTCGGGACCGCTGGCGCCATGTCCGGTGGGACAAGTGTGTTGACGCGAGCCTCTTCGGGGGGAAGAGCGGCTACTCCCCAATGACGCCGCGATCATAGCAGAGCGCCGCGCTCAGGCCGGCCGCGGCGACTCCAGGCCGCCGGTGTAGAAGCGGTTGTGGGTGGGCGAGATCACCAGTTCGTTGATGCAGGTGCGTGCCGGCATCTGCGCCAGGAACAGCACGGCCTGGCCCAGGTCCTCGGGCTGCACCATGCGCTCGCGCTCGGCCTGGGACGGCGGCACCGGCCGCTTGTCCAGGATGGGCGTGGCCACCTCGCCCGGCAGCACCGAACTGGCGCGGATGCCGTGCATGCCCTCCTCCATGTTGATCGATTCGGTCAGCGCCAGCACCGCGCGCTTGGTGGCGTTGTAGGCCGGCCCGGTCAACCTGGAGGCGTACAGGCCGGCCCAGGACGAGACGTTGACGATCAGGCCGCCGCCCTG
>NZ_JAAQQT010000319.1:0-245 GCF_011742065.1 Aquabacterium sp. A08 | reverse complement strand
GCCATGCCGGGCAGCTTGATCTCGCCGTGCAGCGGCTTGTCGCTCACGCACAGCAGGGTGCCGTAGGGCACCCGGAAGCGGAAGCCGTTGGCCGCGATGGTGGCGCTTTCCATGTCCAGCGCCACCGCGCGCGACTGCGAAAAGCGGCGTTGCGGCGTGTTGTCGGGCAGCAGCTCCCAGTTGCGGTTGTCGGTGCTGGCCACGGTGCCGGTGCGCATGATGCGCTTGAGTTCGCCCGGGCCCAG
>NZ_JAAQQT010000318.1:0-245 GCF_011742065.1 Aquabacterium sp. A08 | reverse complement strand
GCCATGCCGGGCAGCTTGATCTCGCCGTGCAGCGGCTTGTCGCTCACGCACAGCAGGGTGCCGTAGGGCACCCGGAAGCGGAAGCCGTTGGCCGCAATGGTGGCACTTTCCATGTCCAGCGCCACCGCGCGCGACTGCGAAAACCGCCGCTGCGGCGTGTTGTCGGGCAGCAGCTCCCAGTTGCGGTTGTCGGTGCTGGCCACGGTGCCGGTGCGCATGATGCGCTTGAGTTCGCCCGGGCCCAG
>NZ_JAAQQT010000317.1:0-383 GCF_011742065.1 Aquabacterium sp. A08 | reverse complement strand
TGCGGCGTGTTGTCGGGCAGCAGCTCCCAGTTGCGGTTGTCGGTGCTGGCCACGGTGCCGGTGCGCATGATGCGCTTGAGTTCGCCCGGGCCCAGCCCGGTCACGTCGGCCACCGCGCCTTCCAGCGCCAGCTGGATTTCGGCCAGCGCGGGGATCGGCACCCACAGGGGCAGCTCCTCGTCCAGCACGTGGTCCTCGCGCACATAGGCGTGGGCCAGCACGTAGTCGCCCAGTTGCTGGCTGTTGCGCAGGCCGGCGCAGTGGCCCAGCATCAGCCAGGCGTGCGGGCGCAGCACGGCAATGTGGTCGGTGATGGTCTTGGCGTTGCTCGGCCCCACGCCGATGTTGACCAGGGTGAGGCCGCTGCGGTCGGCGCGCAGCAG
>NZ_JAAQQT010000316.1:0-255 GCF_011742065.1 Aquabacterium sp. A08 | reverse complement strand
CCGTTCCGCGACGGCCTGGACGTGGTGGTGGACGCGGGTGCGACCTGCGTCATCCAGCCCGGTGGCTCGATGCGCGACCAGGAAGTGATCGACGCCGCCAACGAGCGCGGCGTGGCCATGGTGTTCACCGGGGTGCGGCACTTCCGGCACTGATCTGGCTGATTGGACCCTCACAAAGGCACGCTTCGGCGTGCTTTTGTGTTTCTGCCTGGGGTGGTTGGGTTGGGGGTGTCGTTGGCGTTGGCGGGGGTGGTC
>NZ_JAAQQT010000315.1:0-302 GCF_011742065.1 Aquabacterium sp. A08 | reverse complement strand
AGCTCGATCGGCGGGGTGATCTTCACCGCGTCTTCCTTGCCCGACACGCGGAAGTTGGTCAGCTGCTTGGTGCGGGTGGCGTTGACGATGAGGTCGTTGTCGCGGCTGTGGATGCCGACGATCATGCCCTCGTACACCGGATCGCCGGCCTTGACGAACATGCGACCGCGGTCGTCCAGCTTGCCCAAGGCGTAGGTGAAGATTTCACCGTCGTCCATGGAGATCAGCACGCCGTTCTTGCGGCTGGCGATCTCGCCCTTGTGCGGCTCGTAGCTGTCGAAGATGTTGGAGATCAGGCCGGA
>NZ_JAAQQT010000314.1:0-221 GCF_011742065.1 Aquabacterium sp. A08 | reverse complement strand
AAAGGCTCCGAGCCCGGTGCCCACATCCTCTCCGGCGCGGTGATGGACCCCATCGCCTTGAACGAGCTGCTGCCCAACTGGAAAGAACTGGGCGCCCCGCTGAACCAGCCCGTCACCGGCGACGAGGTGCTGTTCCTGAAAGAGCAAGGCGCCACCAAGACCCCCGACGCCCTGGTGCCCGACTGCTTCCACAACCACGGCAACTACGTCATCAGCCTGGG
>NZ_JAAQQT010000313.1:0-521 GCF_011742065.1 Aquabacterium sp. A08 | reverse complement strand
GACCTGGTGGCCAAGGTGCTGATCGACCCGGGCAGCCGGGTGCTGGTGGAAACCCCGACCTACCTGGGTGCGCTGCAGGCTTTTGGCCCGATGGAGCCCGAGGTGGTGGGCGTGCCCGGCGACGACGAAGGTCCGGCGCTGGCCGGGCTGCGACAGGCCCTGGGCCTGCGCGACGAGACAGCCGATACGTCCGAAACCCCGGAACGCCGCCGGCTGCTGCAGTTGGACCTGACCCCGGCCCGGGGCTTCCCGCGCTTCATGTACCTGCTGCCCAATTTCCAGAACCCCACCGGACGCACCATGAGCGAGGCGCGGCGGGCCGCCCTGAGCGCGGAGACCCAGCGCCTGGGCCTACCCATCGTGGAAGACAACCCCTACGGTGACTTGTGGTTCGACGCTCCACCGCCCGCGCCCCTGACCGCCCGGCACCCCGCCGGCTGTGTGTACCTGGGGTCGTTCTCCAAAGTGCTGGCCCCTGGGCTGCGGCTGGGCTTTCTGGTGGCGCCGCCCGCGCTGTACCC
>NZ_JAAQQT010000312.1:0-395 GCF_011742065.1 Aquabacterium sp. A08 | reverse complement strand
ACCCTGGGCCGCCGGCCGTACAACGACATCGTGGTGGACAACCTGGCGGTGAGCGGCGAACACGCGGTCTTCGTGCGGCACCCGGACGGGTTGGAAGTGCAGGACCTGCACAGCACCAACGGCACCTACCTGAACGGCAAGGCGGTGGTGTCGGCCCGGGTCGGCGCGGGCGACCTGCTGGAGATTGGCCGCTACCAGATGCGGGTGCTGCCCGACGCGACCGACAGCGCCCCGGCCGAGGCGACCCCGGCGGCAGCCGCGCCCGCGGCAGCGCGCATCCTGGTGCTCAACGGCCCAGCAGCGGGCAAGGCCATGACGCTGACCAAGGTCGTCACCACCCTGGGCAAGCCCGGGGTGGCGGTGGCCGCCATCAACCACCGGGGCGATGGCTACAC
>NZ_JAAQQT010000311.1:0-602 GCF_011742065.1 Aquabacterium sp. A08 | reverse complement strand
CCGTACAGGCGGGTCAGCCGCCGCAGCGAGTCGGCGCGGCTGCGGCCGGCGGCGTACTGGCGGTTGGCGATGTCGAGCTCGCGGGCCAGCACCGGAAGGATGTCCTGAAAATCGCTGGCGGTGACGCGCAGGCTCATGTCCAGGCTCATGCCGGTGCCTTGCAGCAGGCGCAGCAGGTCCACCAGCAGCGGAATTTCCTTGTGCAACTGGGCGTGGCGCGATTTGGCCCGGGCGCGCAGCATCCATTTGGGGAGCAGCAGGCCCGCAGCAAAGCCCAGGAAGCCGGCCATGAGTTCGCGGATCGGGGCCGAATGTTCCAAGCTCAGGGCCAGCAGGGTCAGCAGCGCCGCGCCGCCCACTCGCGTGCCCACGTAATAGGCCCGGTGGCGTTCGTCGTCCCAGCCCGCCTGTTCCAGCAGGGTCAGGTCCTCTTCGGCCAACAGGGCTTTGCCAAAGGACGAGCGCAGCAGGTCCTGCAGCACCCGTTCCAGGCGCGACCGGGCGGGTGTGAACTCGGGCGGGGCCGCCGGGGTGGCGGCCGAGGTTTTCCATTCCAGGGCCCGGTCGATCTGGAGTTCGGTGGACTGGGCCTGGCGCCGCTG
>NZ_JAAQQT010000310.1:0-602 GCF_011742065.1 Aquabacterium sp. A08 | reverse complement strand
CCGTACAGGCGGGTCAGCCGCCGCAGCGAGTCGGCGCGGCTGCGGCCGGCGGCGTACTGGCGGTTGGCGATGTCGAGCTCGCGGGCCAGCACCGGCAGGATGTCCTGGAAGTCGCTTGCGGTGACGCGCAGGCTCATGTCCAGGCTCATGCCAGTGCCTTGCAGCAGGCGCAACAGGTCCACCAGCAGCGGAATTTCCTTGTGCAACTGGGCGTGGCGAGTCTTGGCCCGGGCGCGCAACACCCACTTAGGCAGCAGCAGGCCCGTAGCAAAGCCCAGGAAGCCTGCCATGAGTTCGCGGATCGGGGCCGAATGTTCCAAGCTCAGGGCAAGCAGGGTCAGCAGCGCCGCGCCCCCCACCCGCGTGCCTACGTAATACGCCCGGTGGCGTTCGTCGTCCCAGCCCGCCTGTTCCAGCAGGGTCAGGTCCTCTTCAGCCAATAGGGCTTTGCCAAAGGACGAGCGCAGCAGGTCTTGCAGCACCCGTTCCAGGCGCGACCGGGCGGGCGTGAACTCGGGCGGGGCCGCCGGGGTGGCGGCCGAGGTTTTCCATTCCAGGGCCCGGTCGATCTGGAGTTCGGTGGACTGGGCCTGGCGCCGCTG
>NZ_JAAQQT010000309.1:0-266 GCF_011742065.1 Aquabacterium sp. A08 | reverse complement strand
GCCGCCCCCGCGCCGGCCTGTGGCTGGACCGGGTGGCCGGCCTGGTCTTCGTGGGGCTGGGGCTGCGCCTCATCACCCAGCGTTGAGATGGCCCGTCCCGCACTGAGCGGTGCGGGAAGCGCCTTGCACCCGGTTCAGCGCGTCAGCGCCGCGTACAACAGCGGCAGCTTCTCCGGCAAGCGCTCCACCCGGTCCAGCACCAGGTAGTGGCGGGCCCCAAAAATGTGGCCCACGTAGGGGTCGGCGCGCGGGTCCAGGCTCATGCA
>NZ_JAAQQT010000308.1:0-502 GCF_011742065.1 Aquabacterium sp. A08 | reverse complement strand
CACCTGCACCTGCACCTGCACCTGCACCTGCACCTGCACCTGCACCTGCACCTGCACCTGCACCTGCACCTGCACCGGAACCAGCTCCAACTCCAGCTCCAGCTCCAACTCCAGCTCCAGCTCCAGCTCCAGCTCCAGCTCCAGCTCCAGCCCCAGCTCCAGCTCCAGCTCCAGCTCCAGCGCCCAGCAGCATCGCACCTGATGAGGGCGGACGCTCGCGCACGGGCCTGTGGCTGGCGGTCGGCGCGGTGGTGCTGGCCGGTGGCGCCGGTCTGGGCTGGTGGCTGATGCAACCGGCCGCTGCCCCCGAGGCGGCCACCCCGGCCCTGCCGGCGTCCGAAACCAGCGTGCCCGTGCCGGCGCCTGCGGTACCGGCCCCGGTGATCACCGAGACCGCCGTGCCGCCCGCGCCCCCTGCGCCGGCCATCGCCACCGAGCAAGCCCCGCCCCCCGCACCGGCTGCTGTGCCCACCGCCCCTGCGGCCTCTGTGCCGCCCCCGGC
>NZ_JAAQQT010000307.1:0-324 GCF_011742065.1 Aquabacterium sp. A08 | reverse complement strand
GCCGCCCGCCGCCCGCTACAACCAGATCGCGCTGGACCTGGCGCCCGGTACCACCGTGAGCCAGGTGATCGAGGCCCACGCCCTGCCGCCCAAGCTGGTGCACCTGGTGCTGATCAATGGCCACTTTGTGCCGCCCGAGGCGCGGGCCGACCGTGCCCTGATCGACGGCGATGTGCTGGCCATCTGGCCGCCCATCGCCGGCGGCTGAGGCGCGCGGCATGCAGTCGGCCTACGCCGAATCGTTTGTGCGCGACATGGGTTGCACCCCCCAGGAATGGCTGGGGTGGTTGCCCGAGGCCGTGGGGCCACACCCGTGGACGCTGG
>NZ_JAAQQT010000306.1:0-608 GCF_011742065.1 Aquabacterium sp. A08 | reverse complement strand
AGGTATTCCGGGCCGAAGGTGAGTTCCTGGCCCACATAGGCGCTGGCCACTTCCTCGGAAATGTCGGCCTTGGCCAGGTCGGCGATCTGGCGCACGCAGGCCAGCTTCATTGCTTCCGTGATCTTGGTGGCACCGCAGTCCAGCGCGCCACGGAAGATGTAGGGGAAACAGAGGACGTTGTTGACCTGGTTCGGGTAGTCCGAACGGCCGGTGGCGATGATGCAGTCGGGCCGGGCGATCTTGGCCAGCTCGGGGCGGATTTCCGGTTCCGGGTTGGCCAGCGCCAGGATGATGGGCTGGGGGCCCATGGATTTGACCATGTCCACCGTGACCACGCCGGCGGCGGAGCAGCCCAGGAACACGTCCGCGCCGGCCATGGCGTCGGCCAGGGTGCGTGCCGGGGTGGTGCGGCAATAGCGCTGCTTGGAGGCGTCCAGCTTGCCGGCCTGGGCGTCGTCGCGCTCGGTCTGGATCACGCCCTTGGAGTCGCACACCAAAATGTGCTCGACGTTGACCCCCAGGCCCACCATCACGTCCAGGCAGGCGATGGCCGCGGCGCCCGCGCCCGACACCGCCACCTTCACGGCACCGATGTCTTTCTTCACCAG
>NZ_JAAQQT010000305.1:0-319 GCF_011742065.1 Aquabacterium sp. A08 | reverse complement strand
TGAGGGGCCCACAACGAAGTGGTGGCAGTGGAGGTGTGCGGTTTTGGGGTACCGCTGCCCGGATCGAAACTGGTTGCAGCACGGATAAGCAAAATCGCTGCAATGCAACTAATGTAGGTGCTTTCGCAGGGCAGTGCAAGCTTTTTCTTGCACAGCACCCGCTTTGCCAGAGCAGGGCCCACGGGGCCCGGAAACTGAAAAACCCCACTTCGTTTCCGAAGTGGGGTTTACAGATTTGGTGCGGCTGGCAGGATTCGAACCCACGACCCCTTGGTTCGTAGCCAAGTACTCTATCCAACTGAGCTACAGCCGCTTGCTG
>NZ_JAAQQT010000304.1:0-230 GCF_011742065.1 Aquabacterium sp. A08 | reverse complement strand
AGACCTCAGACCAGTTTGTGGCCGCAGTGTTCGCAGAAGCGGTCACCGACCTGCACCTCGCCCTGGCACTGCGGGCAGTGCGGCGCGGCGGGCGCCGGCGCGGGTTCCGGTGCAGGAGCCGGTTCCGGCGCGGGAGCAGGTGCAGGTGCAGGTGCAGGTGCAGGTGCAGGTGCAGGTGCAGGTGCAGGTGCAGGTGCAGGTGCAGGTGCAGGTGCAGGTGCAGGTGCAGG
>NZ_JAAQQT010000303.1:0-404 GCF_011742065.1 Aquabacterium sp. A08 | reverse complement strand
GCCGCTTCCCGGTTTTGCAAACGGTTTTCGATCTTGATGCCCAGCCACAGCGATTCGGCGTTGGCCAGCTCGGAATTGTTCAGGCGGCGCAGGTAGAAGCGGGCGCGCTCCGACTCGCCACGCTGGTGCAGCAGCAGCGACAGGTTGTACACGGTGATCGGATTGCCCGCATCCAGCTCGAAAGAGCGCAGCAGGCTTTGCTCGGCCTCCTGCGCCTGACCAGCACGGGCCTGGCACACACCCTGGGTCATCCAGGTGCGCGAGGCGGCAGCGTAGTTGGGCGACTGCAGGGCGCGCTGAAAGGCGGCAGTGGCGTCGGCGTGGCGCCCGTCCTGGCAGTACATCCAGCCCAGGTTGTGCAGGGTGTCGCCGTCGCGCGGCGCCAGGCGCAGCGCCTGCGCGAA
>NZ_JAAQQT010000302.1:0-251 GCF_011742065.1 Aquabacterium sp. A08 | reverse complement strand
AACGCCAGCTGCACCACCAACGCCCTGGCGCCCGTGGCCAAGGTGCTCAACGACCGCTGGGGCATCAAGCGCGGCCTCATGACCACCGTGCACGCGGCCACCGCCAGCCAGAAGACCGTGGACGGCACCTCCAAGAAAGACTGGCGCGGCGGCCGTGGCATTCTGGAAAACATCATCCCCAGCAGCACCGGCGCGGCCAAGGCGGTGGGCAAGGTCATCCCCGAGCTCAACAAAAAGCTCACCGGCATGAG
>NZ_JAAQQT010000301.1:0-268 GCF_011742065.1 Aquabacterium sp. A08 | reverse complement strand
GGCCGTGTCGCCGCAGCGGATGGCGGGCTTGTGCGGGAAACGCTGGCGCGTGCGGCGCAGCAGGTCGCCCAGGGTCTGGCGGTTCAGGGGGGTGGTGGTCATGGTCTGTCTCCGGGGGGTGGTTGTGGTGTGCAAGCGAAACGTGCCCCAGCAGGGGCACGTTAAGGGGTTTCCGACCGTATCGCAGTCAACTGCGCATCAGCTGAGGCAACCAGAGCGAGAGGCCGGGGATGGCGATGAGGATGCCCAGGCGCAGCACATCGGCGAC
>NZ_JAAQQT010000300.1:0-398 GCF_011742065.1 Aquabacterium sp. A08 | reverse complement strand
CGCGGGTCCAGCTCCAGCGCGGCGCGCAAGGCGCGGGCAAAGGCCTTGAAGATGGTTTCGCACTGGTGGTGCGCGTTGACGCCCTTGAGGTTGTCAATATGCAGCGTCACGCCGGCGTGGTTGACGAAACCCTGGAAAAATTCGAACACCAGCTGGGTGTCGAGTTGGCCGATCATGCCGGCGGTGAACTGCACGTCCATGTGCAGGCCGGGACGGCCGGAAAAATCCACCACCACGCGGCTCAGCGCTTCGTCCAGCGGCACATAGGCGTGGCCGTAGCGGCGGATGCCCTTTTTGTCGCCTACGGCCTGCGCGAACGCCTGACCCAGGGTGATGCCGATGTCCTCCACCGTGTGGTGGCCGTCGATGTGCAGGTCGCCCTCGCAGCGCACGTCCAG
>NZ_JAAQQT010000299.1:0-328 GCF_011742065.1 Aquabacterium sp. A08 | reverse complement strand
CCGCGCCTGCCCCGCCTGTGGCGTGGCCAACAAGCCCGAAGCCCGCTTCTGCGCCGGGTGCGGGCATGGCCTGCAAACGCCGCCGGCAGCGCCCAACGAAGCGCCCGCCCCTGTGACCGCCCCCCCCACCCCAGCGGCGGTGGTGGCTGCACCTGCACCTGCACCTGCACCTGCACCTGCACCTGCACCTGCACCGGAACCAGCTCCAACTCCAACTCCAACTCCAACTCCAACTCCAACTCCAACTCCAACTCCAGCTCCAGCTCCAGCTCCAGCTCCAGCTCCAGCTCCAGCTCCAGCTCCAGCTCCAGCTCCAGCTCCAGCTCCA
>NZ_JAAQQT010000298.1:0-276 GCF_011742065.1 Aquabacterium sp. A08 | reverse complement strand
CAGTCGCTGGCGGCCAGCATCCCCTTCCCCTCGCGCCTGGGCAAGCCCAGCGAGTTCGCCGAACTGGCCTGCCACATCGTCAGCAACGGCCACCTGAACGGCGAAACCATCCGCCTCGACGGCGCCCTGCGCATGAGTCCTCGTTGACCACCCCCGCGCCGCACCTGCGGTGCGTCACCCCCTCCAGGGGGCGATGCCAGTGGCCCGGCCAAGCCGGTTCCACGGCATCCCTGAAACAACACCGAAAGATTTGTGTATGGCCAAAACCGTTGTGTA
>NZ_JAAQQT010000297.1:0-398 GCF_011742065.1 Aquabacterium sp. A08 | reverse complement strand
GCTCAGCCAGACCTGGGTGGCGACCAGGGACAGCAGCATCAGCGCCGTCAGGCCGACCAAGAGCTTGAGCCGGATACCGATCAATTTATCCCCGACTTATTTGATATTTCATTCTCATTTTTGAGAATTATTTTTCATTTTGCAGCAATTTTGCCAGGCTGGCAAGCCGTTCAGAAGGGGGCTGGGCTGTGGAAGGTCAGGCGGGTCGTCTGGGTGGGGTGGGGCAGGGTCAGCCAGGCCGCGTGCAGCAGCAGCCGTGGGCTGGCGGCGAGCACCGCGTCGGGGGCGTAGAGCTCGTCGCCCAGTATGGGGTGACCCAGCGCCTGCAGGTGCACCCGCAACTGGTGCGAGCGGCCGGTCACAGGTTCCAGTTCCAGCCGGGCGGTGGGTCCTGCCGC
>NZ_JAAQQT010000031.1:0-316 GCF_011742065.1 Aquabacterium sp. A08 | reverse complement strand
GGGCCCAAACCTCGCGGAAACCCTGCAGGCTGGGCATGTCGGGCGGGTCGGCACGGGCAGCCAGCGCTGCGCTGGCGCCGTGAGCGCCCGGTGCGCGCTGCCGCAGCCGCTCGGTGAGCTCGGCCAGGGGCGATACGCGGGGCGGGGCCTTGGCGTGTGGCGCGAGCGTGGCCGGTGCGGCGTGCGGCGTGGGCAATCCAGCCGCCGCTTGCGCGTCGGTACGCCAGCGTTGCAGCTCGGCGTGGCTGCGGGCCCACAGCAGCTGTTGCACCGCGGCCGGCGCGGTTTGCGCGCGTTGGGCCAGGGTCTGCAGGGC
>NZ_JAAQQT010000296.1:0-398 GCF_011742065.1 Aquabacterium sp. A08 | reverse complement strand
GCGGCAGGACCCACCGCCCGGCTGGAACTGGAACCTGTGACCGGCCGCTCGCACCAGTTGCGGGTGCACCTGCAGGCGCTGGGTCACCCCATACTCGGCGACGAGCTCTACGCCCCCGACGCGGTGCTCGCCGCCAGCCCACGGCTGCTGCTGCACGCGGCCTGGCTGGACCTGCCCCACCCCACCCAGACCACCCGCCTGACCTTCCACAGCCCAGCCCCCTTCTGAACGGCTTGCCAGCCCAGCGCAATTGCTGCAAAATGAAAAAGAATTCTCAAAAATGAGAATTAAATATCAAATAAATCGGGGATAAATTGATCGGTATCCGGCTCAAGCTCTTGGTCGGCCTGACGGCGCTGATGCTGCTGTCCCTGGTCGCCACCCAGGTCTGGCTGAGC
>NZ_JAAQQT010000295.1:0-361 GCF_011742065.1 Aquabacterium sp. A08 | reverse complement strand
GCGCACGGCCGCACGGTCGAGGAAATCCGCCAGATCATCGGCTGCGACGCATTGATCTACCAGGACGTGGGCGCGATGAAGAAGGCCGTGGGTGCGCTGAGCGACCGGCTGGGCGGTTTCGAGGCTTCGTGCTTTGACGGGGTGTACGTCACCGGCGACGTGACCTCCGAAGACGTGGTGCGGCTGAATGAAAAGCGCGTGGGCGGTGAAGAAGACGACGGCGCCACCTCGCGCCTGACCCTGCCCAATTCGCAGGAGTCCTGAAGCCCATGGCCCCCGCCTTGCCCCCCGACCTGCACCGCGACACGCTGGCCGTGCGCGCCGCGGTCGAACGCAGCCAGTACGGCGAAAACTCGGAGGC
>NZ_JAAQQT010000294.1:0-361 GCF_011742065.1 Aquabacterium sp. A08 | reverse complement strand
GCGCACGGCCGCACGGTCGAGGAAATCCGCCAGATCATCGGCTGCGACGCATTGATCTACCAGGACGTGGGCGCGATGAAGAAGGCCGTGGGTGCACTGAGCGACCGGCTGGGCGGTTTCGAGGCTTCGTGCTTTGACGGGGTGTACGTCACCGGTGACGTGACCTCCGAAGACGTGGTGCGGCTGAACGAAAAGCGCGTGGGCGGTGAAGAAGACGACGGCGCCACCTCGCGCCTGACCCTGCCCAATTCGCAGGAGTCCTGAGCCCCATGGCCCCCGCCTTGCCCCCCGACCTGCACCGCGACACGCTGGCCGTGCGCGCCGCGGTCGAACGCAGCCAGTACGGCGAAAACTCGGAGGC
>NZ_JAAQQT010000293.1:0-276 GCF_011742065.1 Aquabacterium sp. A08 | reverse complement strand
CAGTCGCTGGCGGCCAGCATCCCCTTCCCCTCGCGCCTGGGCAAGCCCAGCGAGTTCGCCGAACTGGCCTGCCACATCGTCAGCAACGGCCACCTCAACGGCGAAACCATCCGCCTGGACGGTGCCCTGCGCATGAGTCCTCGTTGACCACCCCCGCGCCGCACCTGCGGTGCGTCACCCTCTCCAGGGGGCGATGCCAGTGGCCCGGCCAAGCCGGTTCCACGGCATCCCTGAAACAACACCGAAAGATTTGTGTATGGCCAAAACCGTTGTGTA
>NZ_JAAQQT010000292.1:0-281 GCF_011742065.1 Aquabacterium sp. A08 | reverse complement strand
CTGGTGGAAGACGCCGGCACCACCATGAGCGAAATCGTCAGCAGCGTGCAGCGGGTGACCGACATCATCGGCGAGATCACCGCGGCCGCGGCCGAACAGAGCGACGGCATCGGCCAGGTCAACGTGGCGGTGAACCAGCTCGACCAGATGACCCAGCAGAACGCCGCGCTGGTGGAAGAAAGCGCTGCCGCGGCCGAAAGCCTGCGCGACCAGACCGAGCGCCTGTCGCAGGCGATTGCCGCCTTCCGCACCGGCGACGCCAGCCACAGCCTGGCGCCGGT
>NZ_JAAQQT010000291.1:0-778 GCF_011742065.1 Aquabacterium sp. A08 | reverse complement strand
CCGGCGACCGGCTGCATGCTGTGCTGTGCGCAGCGGGCTACAACATCCGCTGGCTGCTGCGCATGATCGCCAAGAAGGGCATCACCTTCTTGGGCTAGCTTTTTTTGCGCCTGCGCGCAGTGTTGACCCCGGCCTTGGCTCAGGCTGGTTGGCTCGCAAAACTTCTTCCAATGGACGCGCAACCGGTGTCAAACCGGCTGCGCGTGGCTTGAAATGAATAAATCAGGGGCGACTATTGAGTGGGAATGAGCATTGGCATTGCCCCGGCTGTTCGTGTGACAGGGCGCTCGGCAGGTTTTCGTCACTGGTCAGGGTTTGTGGGCCGCGAGCCTGTCAAGCCCGCTTGAGCGTTTTCATGCGTCCATCCGTCTTCAGCTGGTGGGCGACTTCATAGACCTTCTCCAGCAAATCGTCGAACTGGGTCAGGCCGTCTTCGTCCAGGGTCAACAGCACGCCGGCTTTGCGCAGGTCGGTCGGGTCGATGGCGAAAACATGCACCTGACCCTGGCCGTTCTCATCGACCGCCAGGCTGAACTTGAGTTCACCGATTCGACTGCGCACAGCGCCGATGTTGACTTGAAATGTCAATCCTTCCAAGGGATACCTCTGTGACGGTCGAAGACCGATTTCAACAATCAACAACAAAAAACCCTTGTAAGCTTTTGACTTACAAGGGTTTTTGATTCTGGCGGAGAGGGCGGGATTCGAACCCGCGGTGGGGATTAGCCCACACACGCTTTCCAGGCGTGCGACTTAAACCGCTCATCCACCTCTCCGT
>NZ_JAAQQT010000290.1:0-212 GCF_011742065.1 Aquabacterium sp. A08 | reverse complement strand
AGGTGGCCCCCCCATTCGTTGGCGCGCAGGAACATCTCGTTGCTGATCACGTCGAGCTTCTGCTGGGTTTCGCCCTGGACGTTGACGCTGTCGCCCGCGCCATGGCGGCCCAGCACATCGCCCAGGGCGCCGAAAGCGACCGAGCGGGCGATGGCCTTGCAGGCCAGGGCCACGTCCAGCAAGAGGGCGTTGAAGTCGCCGCTGGCGTCGGG
>NZ_JAAQQT010000289.1:0-874 GCF_011742065.1 Aquabacterium sp. A08 | reverse complement strand
CGCTGCGCGAACACCTGGCTGTCCTGCACTTGCCCGCGCGCACCGGTCAGCCGCGCCCACACGAACAGGCCACCCCGGGGCTGCACAAATTCCACCGCGTCGCCCAGGGCACTGCGCAAACCGTCGCACATGGCCTGCGCTCGCTCGGCATACACCGCCCGGGCGCGCTGCAGGTTGGCGGCCATGCGGCCGGCCTTCAGGTATTGCGCGGCGGTGGCTTGGGCAAAGGTGCTCGAATTGGCGTCGCTGAATTGCTTGCACATCACCGCCTTGGCCAGCAGTTCGGGCGGGGCGATCATCCAGCCGAGACGGAAGCCAGCCGACAAAGTCTTGCTCAACGAGCCGCAGTGCACCAGGCAATCGCGGCTTCCGGGCACCTGCTCGCTCAGCGCCAGCAGGCTGGGCGGTGGCGCATCGCCAAAATACAGGTCGCCGTAGGGGTCGTCTTCCACGATCAGCGTCTGGTGCTTCACCGCCAGTTCTAGCACACGCTTGCGGCGCTCCAGGCTCAGGGTGGCACCGCTGGGGTTGCCGAAAGTGGGAATCAGGTACACAAACTTCGGCTTGTGTTCGACGATCAACTGCTCCAGCCGGTCCACCTGTACGCCGTCACCGTCGATCGGAGCGCTCACCAGCTCCGCCCCGTACAGGCGGAAGCACTGGATGGTGGCCAGAAAGGTAGGCCCCTCCAGAATCACTTTGTCGCCGGGCGACACCAGGGTTTTGCCCAGCAGGTCCAGGCCTTGCTGGCTGCCGGTGGTCACCACCAACTGCTCAGCGCTCAAACCCTGCACACCCTTGGCCGCCATGAAGGCCGTCAACTGCTCGCGCAGCGGCTGGTAGCCCTCGGTGGCGCCGTACGACATCGCCCCCG
>NZ_JAAQQT010000288.1:0-711 GCF_011742065.1 Aquabacterium sp. A08 | reverse complement strand
ACTTCGTGCGCCTGCTGCGCGTGACCGAAGGCGTGGACCCGCTGGCCTACGACTACAGCTTCGACCCGCTGGCGGGGCCGGATGAGGTGTTGTTGAGCTCCGATTTCGAGTCAGACGACCAGCCGACGTTAGAAATCGTTTACACCCCTGAAGTCGGTCTACCCGATGGTACGGTTTATGAAAGGGGACTCCGTAGCAGCAGCGACGAGGATGAGTCCAATGTCACCACTGGTGTTTTTAACATCGACACAGGCCGTGATGCACTTGGGTCATTGACGGTCGTTGGCGTCAATGGGCCCGTCGACGTGACCAATCCGCCTGCTGATGGTATCAAGGTCGACGGTGCAAACGGTTTCCTGATCGTGACCTTGGTGGACGGTGTTTACAACTGGAAGTACGTCCTTGCCGATAACCTTAAACACGAACCGGCTCAAAATAATAACGACGCGCTTGGTGACGATTTCACCGTGATCGTTGTCGATGACGATGGAGATACTGTAACAGCGAATTTTGTAGTTACGGTAGTTGATGATGTCCCAACTGCACGAGACGACACGGACAGTGTGGCGGCCAATCAGTTCACGGCCGAGACGGGCAACGTGATCACGGGCGTGGACACGACCAGTGGTGCGGCTGGTGCAGACACCCAGGGTGCGGATGGTGCGAGCGTGACCAACATTGCCAGCGTCAACGTGGCGGCCAATGCTCCGA
>NZ_JAAQQT010000287.1:0-236 GCF_011742065.1 Aquabacterium sp. A08 | reverse complement strand
CCGATCGCGCCGCTGTTCATCGCCGGCATCGTGCCGGGCCTGCTGATCGTGGCGGCGCTGGCGCTGGTGATCTTCCTGAGCGGGCTCGTCGGGCCAGGCCTGCCGGCCGGGCGCTCGAACCCCGGCACCGGCTCGCTCAAAGTGGTGGTGGAGGGCCTGGTGCCCGCCGTCATCCCGGTGGTGGTGATCGCCGGCATCATGCTGGGGGTGATGACGCCGACCGAATCGGGGGCCGT
>NZ_JAAQQT010000286.1:0-482 GCF_011742065.1 Aquabacterium sp. A08 | reverse complement strand
CCAGCCATCTCTTCCAACGCAGGATCGCCGGCGCGGGCCACGTGCACGAACTGCGCGGCCGGGTCCTTGCGCGGGTCGGCGGTGTAGAGGCCTTTCTGGTCGGTCAGGATGACCAGCACGTCGGCCTCCACCAGGTTGGCCACCAAGGCGCCCAGGGTGTCGTTGTCGCCGAACTTGATCTCGTCGTTGACCACCGTGTCGTTTTCGTTGATGACCGGCACCACCCGGTGCTCGAGCAGCGTGAGCAGGGTGGAGCGGGCGTTCAGGTAGCGCTCGCGGTCGGCCAGGTCGGCGTGGGTGAGCAGCACCTGGGCGCTGCGCAGGCCGAGCTCGCGCAGCTTGGTCTCGTACATCTGGACCAGGCCCATCTGGCCCACGGCGGCGGCAGCCTGGAGTTCGTTGATTTCCTTGGGCCGCACCGTCCAGCCCAGGCGCTTCATGCCCTCGGCGATGGCGCCGCTGCTGACCATGATGACCTCGCG
>NZ_JAAQQT010000285.1:0-362 GCF_011742065.1 Aquabacterium sp. A08 | reverse complement strand
TCGGGCAGGTAGCCTTCGTCGCGGTATTGCGTCACGGGCTTGGCGCCGTTGCGCTTGCTCATCTTCTCGCCCTGCTCGTTGAGCACGGTGGGCAGGTGGGCGTACACCGGCGGCTCTTTGCCCAGGGCGCGGAAGATGTTGATCTGGCGCGGGGTGTTGTTGACGTGGTCGTCGCCCCGGATGACATGGGTGATTGCCATGTCGAGGTCGTCCACCACCACGCAGAAGTTGTAGGTGGGCGTGCCCACGGCCTCGCCTTCGGGCGCCGGCCGGGCGATCACCAGGTCGTCCAGCTCGGCGTTGGCAATTTCGATGCGGCCCTTGACCTTGTCGTCCCAGGCCACCACGCCGTCTTTCGGGTT
>NZ_JAAQQT010000284.1:0-735 GCF_011742065.1 Aquabacterium sp. A08 | reverse complement strand
CAGAAGGTGTACGCGGCCTACCACAAGGCGGTGAACCACAAGGGCCAGCCGACCGTGCTGCTGATCAAGACCGTCAAGGGTTTTGGCATGGGCAAGGCCGGTGAGGGCAAGAACACCGTGCACCAGACCAAGAAGCTGACGGACGAGGACATCAAGTACATCCGCGACCGCTTCAACATCCCGATCCCGGACAGCGAGCTGCCCAAGATCCCGTTTTACAAACCGGCCGACGACACGCCGGAAATGCAGTACCTGCACGAGCGCCGCAAGGCCCTGGGCGGCTACCTGCCGCACCGCCGCACCCACGCCGACGAAAGCTTCACCGTGCCGGCGCTGGAGACCTTCAAGGCGGTACTGGAGCCCACGGCCGAAGGCCGGGAAATTTCCACCACCCAGGCCTATGTGCGTTTCCTGACGCAGCTGCTGCGCGACCAGGCCCTGGGCCCGCGCGTGGTGCCGATTCTGGTGGACGAGGCCCGCACCTTCGGCATGGAAGGCCTGTTTCGCCAAGTCGGCATCTACAACCCGCTGGGCCAGCAGTACACCCCGGTCGACAAAGACCAGGTCATGTACTACAAGGAAGACAAGGCCGGCCAGATCCTGCAGGAAGGCATCAACGAGGCCGGCGGCATGAGCAGCTGGATCGCCGCGGCCACGTCTTACAGCACGTCCAACCGCATCATGGTGCCGTTCTACGTGTACTACTCGATGTTCGGCTTCCAGCGCATCGGCGAC
>NZ_JAAQQT010000283.1:0-629 GCF_011742065.1 Aquabacterium sp. A08 | reverse complement strand
GCCCACGGCCCCACCAGGAATCCCCCATGAACGCCACCCCCCACACCGCCGCCCCCACGCTGGACATCGCCGGCCTGGAAACCGTGTACGACGCCCTGGCCAGCGCCATCGACCGCGCTGGCCCGGAGAAAACCGAGCTGTTCCTGGTCAAGCTGGCGCTGCTCAACGCCCAGGCGCTGGGCTGTGCCGAGCGCTTTCAACAGCAGCTCGACGCCGCCTTGCTTGACCTCTGAGCCCCACCGTGGGGCCATGACCGAAACTTCAGCGCGCCGGGCGCCGAAAACCTAAAATCGGGGGTTGCACGCCCACGCCCCGGGGGTGCCGGCCCATCCCCCGCCCATGAACGCCCCCCTCGACGTCTCCTTCTTCGCGCGCGCCGCCAAGCCCATCACCAGCTACAAGCCGTACTGGGCCAAGCGTTTCGGGCCCGCGCCTTTCCTGCCCATGAGCCGGGCCGAAATGGACCGGCTTGGCTGGGACAGCTGCGACGTGATCCTGGTCACCGGCGACGCCTACGTGGACCACCCCAGCTTCGGCATGGCGGTGATCGGCCGGGTGCTGGAGGCGCAGGGCTTCCGGGTCGGCATCATCGCCCAGCCCGACTGGCACAGCGCCGAGCCGTTCAAGGC
>NZ_JAAQQT010000282.1:0-326 GCF_011742065.1 Aquabacterium sp. A08 | reverse complement strand
TGCAACGACTATTCCATAGGCATTGAACTGGAAGGGCTGGAGGGCGACACCTTCGAGCCCGCCCAGTACCAGGCCCTGGCCGCGCTGTGCACCCAGCTGGCCCAGCGCTACCCCATAGCCCAGGTGGTGGGCCACGAACACGTGGCCCCCGGTCGCAAACAAGACCCCGGCCCCGGCTTCCACTGGCCCACGCTGCAGCGGCTCACCGGCTGGCCACCCGAGTGCTTTGCGCAGGCTTGACCCGCCAGCCATGGTGTCGTGTGAACAGGTTTTGCGACACAATGCACCAACCATGCGCTTGAAACCCGAAGAAAGCCATTTCATCC
>NZ_JAAQQT010000281.1:0-358 GCF_011742065.1 Aquabacterium sp. A08 | reverse complement strand
TGCAACGACTATTCCATAGGCATTGAACTGGAAGGGCTGGAGGGCGACACCTTCGAGCCCGCCCAGTACCAGGCCCTGGCCGCGCTGTGCACCCAACTGGCCCAGCGCTACCCCATAGCCCAGGTGGTGGGCCACGAACACGTGGCCCCCGGCCGCAAACAAGACCCCGGCCCCGGCTTCCACTGGCCCACGCTGCAGCAGCTCACGGGCTGGCCACCCGAGCGCTTTGCGCAGGCGACCATGCAGCACCTCAGCCCTTAGCCCAGGCTTGACCCGCCAGCCATGGTGTCGTGTGAACAGGTTTTGCGACACAATGCACCAACCATGCGCTTGAAACCCGAAGAAAGCCATTTCATCC
>NZ_JAAQQT010000280.1:0-413 GCF_011742065.1 Aquabacterium sp. A08 | reverse complement strand
ATCACCGCGCTGGCGGTCGGCTCGCTGCCGGCGCCCTTGCCGTAGTACAGCGTGGTGCCCACGGCATCGCCCTGCACCATCACCGCGTTCATGGCGCCTTCCACGTTGGCGATCAGGCGCTTGGCCGGCACCAGCGTGGGGTGCACCCGCAGCTCAATGCCCTGGGCCGCGCGCTTGGCAATGCCCAGCAGCTTGATGCGGTAGCCCAGTTGCTCGGCGTACCTGATGTCGGCCGCGCCCAACTGGGTGATGCCTTCCACGTGGGCCTTGTCGAACTGCACCGGAATGCCGTAGGCGATCGCGCTCATCAGCGTGGCCTTGTGTGCGGCGTCCACGCCTTCGATGTCGAAGGTCGGGTCGGCTTCGGCGTAGCCCAGGCGTTGCGCTTCTTTCAGCACCACGTCAAAGTCCAG
>NZ_JAAQQT010000279.1:0-725 GCF_011742065.1 Aquabacterium sp. A08 | reverse complement strand
CACGGCTGCAAGGTGCTGCAGGGCTTTTTCTTCGACAAACCGCAGCCCTGGCAGGCCTTTGTGAACCAGTACGTGGTGGCCTGAGGCGCGCGCCGGTTTGGGGCGGTGTTTGCATGGGCCCCGCTTTTGATGTACGGTGTGCTCGGTGTCAGCGGTTGTTTTTCCTTGACGACCAGGAGTCCGAGATGAGCAAGAATCAGAGCCCCAGCGACAAACAGGCGCCCCACACGGGCAAGGTCGCCAACGACACCAACAAGTTGGGCGAGCAAGACCCCACGCCATTGAACCAAGGCCAGCGCACCCCGCGCAGCCGCAGCGATCGCGAGAGCCTGATCGGCGGGGCCAACCAGTCGCAGTCGCGCCGGGGGCCGATCGGTGGGGACCACGGCCGCTGAATCCGCCATGGACATGGCCTGTGCACGGGGCACCGTCCCCGCATGAGCGGGCTTTACCCCTACCTCGGTGCCACCGAGGCCCCTGCACGTGCCGAGGTGGATGCCTGGCCCGGTTGGACGCTGCTGGAATTCGGGACCGGCTGGTGTGGCCATTGCCGTGCCGCGCAACCCGCGCTGGCCGAGG
Source organism: Aquabacterium sp. A08 (assembly GCF_011742065.1). Classification (NCBI taxonomy): domain Bacteria; kingdom Pseudomonadati; phylum Pseudomonadota; class Betaproteobacteria; order Burkholderiales; family Sphaerotilaceae; genus Aquabacterium; species Aquabacterium sp. A08. The sequence continues at coordinate 146 of NZ_JAAQQT010000279.1, read as the reverse complement.
CGCTGGCGCAAGAGGGCCGCTGGCGCCACCTTCGTGTGGAAGACGGCCCCAGTCGGGCGCTGGGCCGCAGCTTTCGCGTCAAGCTCTGGCCGACCCTGGTGCTGTTGCGCGACGGCCGGGAAGTCGCCCGCCTGGTCAGACCCCAG
>NZ_JAAQQT010000278.1:0-274 GCF_011742065.1 Aquabacterium sp. A08 | reverse complement strand
GCGGGCGCCGCGCCCTCGGGCACGTCCCCGGTCACGGCGGCCAGTTGTGGCTGGGCCGTCAGCCCCCAGGCCTCGTCGGCCAGCACCCGGTCGTCTGTGGGGCCCCAGGCGTCGCCAGATGGCCCCTCTACCAACCCGGCGGCCGCCACCCAGGTCACCCAGCGCGGGGGGCGCGGCAACGGCGCCATGCACTGGCGCGGGCTGAACGGGAAGGCGTGGCGCGCCTTGCCTTGGTTGAGGGTGACGTACAGGTCCTGCAACTGCGGGGCGATGA
>NZ_JAAQQT010000277.1:0-413 GCF_011742065.1 Aquabacterium sp. A08 | reverse complement strand
GACATCACAACTTTCAGTAATGCCAGCGAAGCTCTGAAAACTGTCGACTCTGCACTGGCTTTCATCAGCGGCGAACGGGCCAAACTCGGCGCCCTCCAAAGCCGCTTCGAGACCACTGTATCTAACCTGCAAGTCACCGCCGAAAACCTCTCTGCTTCGCGCAGCCGGATTTTGGACGCCGACTTTGCGGCCGAAACCGCGGCGCTGTCTCGCGCACAGATCCTGCAGCAGGCCGGCACCGCCATGGTGGCGCAGGCCAACCAGCTGCCGCAGGGTGTGTTGGCTCTGTTGCGTTAAACCACGAAAAGGTGGGGCAATGGGGGTTACCCCGCCCCATCGCCACAGCGGCAACGGGGCTATCCTGTTGTCGCTTTTTTCGTTTTAATGGGGTTGTGGGTGTTGCGCCCGCCCGG
>NZ_JAAQQT010000276.1:0-244 GCF_011742065.1 Aquabacterium sp. A08 | reverse complement strand
TTCAGGATGCCGACTTTGCGGCCGAAACCGCCAACCTGTCCCGTGCGCAGATCCTGCAGCAGGCCGGCACCGCCATGGTGGCGCAAGCCAACCAGCTGCCGCAGGGTGTGTTGGCTCTGTTGCGTTAAACCACGAAAAGGTGGGGCAAAGGGGGTTACCCCGCCCCATCGCCACAGCGGCAACGGGGCTATCCTGTTGTCGCTTTTTTCGTTTTAATGGGGTTGTGGGTGTTGCGCCCGCCCGG
>NZ_JAAQQT010000275.1:0-482 GCF_011742065.1 Aquabacterium sp. A08 | reverse complement strand
CCAGCCATCTCTTCCAACGCAGGATCGCCGGCGCGGGCCACGTGCACGAACTGCGCGGCCGGGTCCTTGCGCGGGTCGGCGGTGTAGAGGCCTTTTTGGTCGGTCAGGATGACCAGCACGTCGGCCTCCACCAGGTTGGCCACCAGCGCACCCAGGGTGTCGTTGTCGCCAAACTTGATCTCGTCGTTGACCACCGTGTCGTTTTCGTTGATGACCGGCACCACCCGGTGCTCCAGCAGCGTGAGCAGGGTGGAGCGGGCGTTCAGGTAGCGCTCGCGGTCGGCCAGGTCGGCGTGGGTGAGCAGCACCTGGGCGCTGCGCAGGCCCAGTTCGCGCAGCTTGGTCTCGTACATCTGGACCAGGCCCATCTGGCCCACGGCGGCGGCGGCCTGGAGTTCGTTGATTTCCTTGGGCCGCACCGTCCAGCCCAGGCGCTTCATGCCCTCGGCGATGGCGCCGCTGCTGACCATGATGACCTCGCG
>NZ_JAAQQT010000274.1:0-569 GCF_011742065.1 Aquabacterium sp. A08 | reverse complement strand
CTCACCGCCTTCACGTCCGGGTGGTCCAGCAGCGCGTCCACGGCTTCCTTGTCGCCCTGCACCACGTTGAACACGCCGTCGGGCAGGCCGGCCTGCTTCAGCAGGTCGGCAATGAACAGGCTGGGCGACGGGTCGATGGGGCTGGGCTTGAGCACGAAGGTGTTGCCGCAGGCAATGGCCACCGGGAACATCCACATCGGCACCATCACGGGGAAGTTGAACGGCGTGATGCCGGCAACCACACCCAGCGGCTGGCGCATGGTCCAGTTGTCGATGCCCGTGGACACCTGCTCGGTGTAGTCGCCCTTGAGCAGCTGCGGAATGCCGGTGGCGAACTCCACGATCTCGATGCCACGGGTGACTTCGCCCTGGGCGTCGGTGAACACCTTGCCATGTTCGGCGGTGATGAGGCGAGCCAGGTCGTCCTTGTGCTGGTTGAGCAGCTCCAGGAACTTGAACATGATGCGCGCCCGGCGCAGCGGCGAGGTGTCGGCCCAGGCCGGGAAGGCGGCCTGCGCGGCGGCCACGGCGGCGTTCACCTCGGCGGTGCTGGCCAGCGCCACGCGGCC
>NZ_JAAQQT010000273.1:0-221 GCF_011742065.1 Aquabacterium sp. A08 | reverse complement strand
GCCAGCCCGGCGCGGAACCGGTCGCGCTTGGCTTGGTAGAACCCTGGCAGTTGCAGGTAGGGCGCCGGGTCGGCCATGTAGGCGGCCAGGGCGTGTTGCATGGGCGTGTTCACGGTGAACACGTTGAACTGGTGCACCTTGCGGAATTCCGCCATCAGCGGTGCCGGGGCCACCACATGGCCCACCTTCCAGCCGGTCACATGGTAGGTCTTGCCAAAGCT
>NZ_JAAQQT010000272.1:0-646 GCF_011742065.1 Aquabacterium sp. A08 | reverse complement strand
CACGCATTCCATGATTTCCGGTGCGCCGGTGTTGAAGGTCAGGGTGGCGGGCAGCACCACGCCCACCGACTTCTTGGTGCCATCGGGGAAGGTGATGCCGTGGCTGACGCACTTGCCGTCGAAGTACACGCTGGCTTGGGTGTTGACGGACACGCCGGAGATTTGGGTGGTGCTCATGGGGGTGGGGTGGAAAAGGTGGCTGAACAGGGGGTGGCCGCGCAGAACGGCCAGGTCAACCCTGCATTTTAGGGGAGGCGTTGGTGCCGCAGGCGGGCAGGTGCCTGGACGCGTCGGCCGGGGTGGGGTTTCAGCCGCGTTCGGCCCAGTCGTCCGGGGCGAAGCCCACGGTCACGCTGCCGTTGCTCCATTCCACCACCGGGCGCTTGATGACGCTGGCGTGCTGCGCCATCAGGCCGCGGGCGCTGGCTTCGTCGGTCAGGCCGGCCTGCACGGCCGGGTCCAGCTGGCGCCAGGTGGTGCCTTTGCGGTTGACGAGTTTTTCCAGGCCCACCTGGGCCACCCAATGCGCCAGGCGCGGCTCGGGCACACCTTGTTTCTTGAAGTCGTGGAACTCGTGCGGCACGGCGCGCTCGGTCAGCCAGGCGCGGGCTTTCTTCACGGTGTCGCAGTTCGGGATGCCATAAAC
>NZ_JAAQQT010000271.1:0-251 GCF_011742065.1 Aquabacterium sp. A08 | reverse complement strand
GCCGCCCCGCAAGCCGCCCCCGCCGACGTGTTGCGCAGCGCGCGCCGCATCGTGGTCAAGGTGGGCTCCAGCCTGGTCACCAACGAAGGGCGCGGTCTGGACGAGGCCGCCATCGGGCAGTGGAGCGAGCAGCTCAGCGCCCTGGTGCGGGACGGACGCGAGGTCATCATGGTCAGCAGCGGCGCCATCGCCGAGGGCATGAAGCGCCTGGGCTGGACGGTGCGGCCCAAGGAAATCAACGAACTCCAGGC
>NZ_JAAQQT010000270.1:0-362 GCF_011742065.1 Aquabacterium sp. A08 | reverse complement strand
AACCCGAAAGACGGCGTGGTGGCCTGGGACGACAAGGTCAAGGGCCGCATCGAAATTGCCAACGCCGAGCTGGACGACCTGGTGATCGCCCGGCCCGCGCCCGAAGGCGAGGCCGTGGGCACACCCACCTACAACTTCTGCGTGGTGGTGGACGACCTCGACATGGCCATCACCCACGTCATCCGGGGCGACGACCACGTCAACAACACCCCGCGCCAGATCAACATCTTCCGCGCCTTGGGCAAAGAGCCGCCGGTGTACGCCCATCTGCCCACCGTGCTCAACGAGCAGGGCGAGAAGATGAGCAAGCGCAACGGCGCCAAGCCCGTGACGCAATACCGCGACGAAGGCTACCTGCCCGA
>NZ_JAAQQT010000269.1:0-473 GCF_011742065.1 Aquabacterium sp. A08 | reverse complement strand
AGGCGCCCGGTGCGCCCGGGCGTGAAGGCCAGCGGCGCGTACACCGCGGCCAGGGTCAGCGTCATGGCGACCACCGCAAAGCCAATTTCCTTGGCCCCGCGGATGGCGGCGGCGAACGGCGCCATGCCGTCCTCGATGTGGCGGTAGATGTTTTCCAGCACCACGATGGCGTCATCCACCACCAGGCCGATGGCCAGCACCAGCGCCAGCAGCGTGAGGGTATTGATGGAGAAGCCGAACAGCGCCATGAGCGCGAAGGCGCCGATCAGGCTGACGGGAATCGTGACCAGCGGGATGATGGACGCACGCAGGCTGCGCAGGAACACGAAGATGACCAGCGACACCAGCACCACCGCTTCCAGGATGGTGGTGTAGACCGCCTGGATGGAGCGGTCGATGAAGACCGAGTTGTCGTTGGCGATCTGCACGCTGACGCCGGGGGGCAGGTCGTCGCGCAGGCGGTCGAGCAAGGC
>NZ_JAAQQT010000268.1:0-265 GCF_011742065.1 Aquabacterium sp. A08 | reverse complement strand
TGGGTGCACAGCGCGGCCAGGGCCTGGTACTGGGCGGGCTCGAAGGTGTCGCCCTCCAGCCCTTCCAGTTCAATGCCTATGGAATAGTCGTTGCAGTTGGGCCGGCCCTGCCAGGCGGACTGGCCGGCGTGCCAGGCGCGTTGGTCGCAGTCCACGAACTGCAGCACCTCGCCGGTGCGGCGGATGAAGTAGTGCGCCGACACCTGCAGGCCACGGATGGCCTGGAAGTAGGGGTGGGCGTCCCAGTCCAGCGTGTTGGTGAACA
>NZ_JAAQQT010000267.1:0-231 GCF_011742065.1 Aquabacterium sp. A08 | reverse complement strand
GATCCAGGTGCCGCACCAGGCGTTGATGGCGGCCTCGTCGGCGCCGAACGTCTTGCGCAGGTACTCCAGGATGCGGCGGTTGTTGACCGGGTGGATGTCGCAGCCGACGATGGCGGCGAGCGCCCGCACCCGCTGCCGGCCGCCGGCGTCGGCCGGCAGCAGCGCGGGCGTGGGGTACTGCTCTTCCAGCCATTCGATGATGGCGGGCGACTGGATCAGCACCTGCTCACC
>NZ_JAAQQT010000266.1:0-284 GCF_011742065.1 Aquabacterium sp. A08 | reverse complement strand
CCTTCGGCCAGGTAGACGATCTGGTCGGTGACGCCGGCCAGGGCCATGGCGTCGCTGGCCAGGTAGTGCGGCGCGGGTTCGCCGCCCTCGGCCCGACCCACGCCCAGCACCAGCGGCGAGCCGGCGCGGGCGCCCACCACGCGCTGCGGTTCGTCCTTGTGGAACACCGCCACCGCGTAGGCGCCGTGCAGGCGGGCCACGGCGGTGCGCACCGCCTGGAACAGGTCGCCGTCGTACAGCGCGTCCACCAGGTGGGCGATCACCTCGGTGTCGGTCTGGCTCTC
>NZ_JAAQQT010000265.1:0-272 GCF_011742065.1 Aquabacterium sp. A08 | reverse complement strand
GTGCGCTACTGCCGCGCCGGCACCCGCATCGTGGAATACGGCCAGCCGGCGCAGTGGTGGCACATCGTGCGCAGCGGCGTGGTGGCGGTGTACCGTCGCGACGGCACGCTCTACAACCGGCTGACCGAAGGCGGCTACTTCGGCGAATTCGGGCTGCTGCACCGCCAACGGGTGCGCTTTCCCGCCGTGGCCGAGGCCGACACCCTGCTCTACCTGCTGCCCGAGCCGGTGTTCACCGACCTCTTCGAGCACCACCCGTCGTTTGCCGACCA
>NZ_JAAQQT010000264.1:0-370 GCF_011742065.1 Aquabacterium sp. A08 | reverse complement strand
AGACACGTGCAGTGCCTTGAGTTCGTTCAGGTGCATGGGATCACTCCTGCGAGGAGTCCAGAGAATGTGGGGGGAGGGTGCGGTTCGCGGCTGCAGTGGCGCGAACGCTGGATTTCGGCCGGGCCCGTGGGGTCGCCCGTGTTTGCCGTGATTATGACAGGAAAACCACCCGGGCCTTGCACCCGGGCGGCTGGGGGGATCAGGCCAGTTGCTGGTCGATGAAAGCGGTCAACTGGGCCTTGCTCAGGGCGCCTACCTTGGTGGCGGCGAGCTGACCGTCCTTGAACAGCATCAGCGTGGGGATGCCGCGGATGCCGTACTGGGCCGGCACGTTGCGGTTTTCGTCCACGTTCATTTTGGCCACTTGAAG
>NZ_JAAQQT010000263.1:0-572 GCF_011742065.1 Aquabacterium sp. A08 | reverse complement strand
TGCGCCCCGAACATGAGCCCGACAAAGCCACTGAGAAACGCCAGGCGGTGCACGTAGTACGCCGCTTCGCCACTGGTCGCGAGGATGAAGACCAGTGCGCCCAGGACCACGGCCACCAGCAGCCGGTGGTTGACCGGCTGCCGAAAATGCCGGTAAGTGCCGCGTAGCTGCAGCACGGCGATCAGCACCACCAGCAGGTTGGGCAAGGCCATGGACAGCAGGTGGTGCCAATGCCCTTGCGTGGTGTAGAGGGCCGCCGCAAAGATGGACAGGATGGGAAAAGTGGCCCAATCGTCCAGGCCCTGGATGGAGGGCGGGTAGCTTTTGCGGATGAAGAACAGCACCAGGGCCATGAGCGCGCCCATCAGGCTGGCAATGGCCACAAACGTTTGCAGGCTGGTGACGGGCAAAGGCAACTCCAGGGTGGGGGGAACGCTGGCGTGGCCAGCCCCCCAATATACGGGATGCGCCCGGGCCCGGCCGGTCTCAGTGCTGCAGGATCTTGTTCAGGAAGTCCTTGGTGCGCGGCTGCCGCGCGTCGGGGTTGCCGAAGAACTCGTCCTTGGAGCAGT
>NZ_JAAQQT010000262.1:0-577 GCF_011742065.1 Aquabacterium sp. A08 | reverse complement strand
TGCGCCCCGAACATGAGCCCGACAAAGCCACTGAGAAACGCCAGGCGGTGCACGTAGTACGCCGCTTCGCCACTGGTCGCGAGGATGAAGACCAGCGCGCCCAGGACCACGGCCGCCAGCAGCCGGTGGTTGACCGGCCGCTGAAAATGCCGGTAGGTGCCGCGCAGCTGCAGCACGGCGATCAGCACCACCAGCAGGTTGGGCAAGGCCATGGACAGCAGATGGTGCCAATGCCCTTGCGTGGTGTACAGGGCCGCCGCGAAGATGGACAGGGTGGGGAAGACCGACCAGTCGTCCAGCCCTTGGATGGAGGCCGGGTAGCTTTTGCGGATGAAGAACAGCACCAGGGCCATGAGCGCGCCCATGAGGCTGGCAATGGCCACAAACGTTTGCAGGCTGGTGGCGGGCAAGGGGCAACTCCGGGGCGGTGGGCGGGACAAGGCCGTCCAATATACGTGAAATGCCGCCTACCCCCCGGCCGGCGGCCGGTCTCAGTGCTGCAGGATCTTGTTCAGGAAGTCCTTGGTGCGCGGCTGCCGCGCGTCGGGGTTGCCGAAGAACTCGTCCTTGGAGCAGT
>NZ_JAAQQT010000030.1:0-280 GCF_011742065.1 Aquabacterium sp. A08 | reverse complement strand
TTATCGGCTGTAATTTTTTAACGATCACCGAAGCTCACCAACCAGGCCATCAGCCCAACCGCTTTGCTTCTGAAGTCTGCCGCGATCAGCAGAGCATCGTATTATGACACAACTTTTGGCGTCTTGTCAAAAATCTGAGAAATCTTTTTGACTTGCTGGTTTGAAGCATGGGCTGCAAACCGACTCACTGTGTTGTGAGGAGCGAGAGTATATACCGGGTTTTCCCGCCCAGGAAGGTGTCGGCGAAGTTTTTGTGTGGGCGCGCTTGGACGGCCCAGCC
>NZ_JAAQQT010000261.1:0-632 GCF_011742065.1 Aquabacterium sp. A08 | reverse complement strand
GCCGGCGGCGTGGAAAGCATGAGCCGCGCGCCCTTCGTCATGCCCAAGGCCGAAAGCGCCTTCAGCCGCAGCAACGCGGTGTACGACACCACCATTGGCTGGCGCTTCGTCAACAAGCTGATGAAAGCCCAGTACGGCGTGGACTCCATGCCCGAAACCGCCGAGAACGTGGCGGTGGACTTCGCCATCGAGCGCGAAGCGCAGGACCTGATGGCCTTGAACAGCCAGTTGCGCGCCGTCGCCGCCATCGAAGCCGGCCACCTGGCGCGCGAGATCTGCCCCGTCACGATCCCGCAAAAGAAGGGCGACGCCATTGTGGTGGACACCGACGAACACCCGCGCAAGACCAGCCTGGAGGCGCTGGCCAAGCTCAAAGGCGTGGTGCGCCCCGACGGTTCCGTGACCGCCGGCAACGCCAGCGGCGTGAACGACGGCGCCTGCGCCCTGATCCTGGCCGACGAAGCCAGCGCCGCCAAGAACGGCTTGACGCCGAAGGCCCGCGTGGTGGGCATGGCCACCGCCGGCGTGGCGCCGCGTATCATGGGCATCGGCCCGGCGCCGGCCACGCAGAAGGTGCTGGCCCAGACCGGCCTGACGCTGGCGCAGATGGACGTGATCGAGCTCAACGAAGC
>NZ_JAAQQT010000260.1:0-326 GCF_011742065.1 Aquabacterium sp. A08 | reverse complement strand
TGCAGCCCGCGCAGGAACAGGTACACCGCACCGCCCATGTGGCGGTCGTAGTCGTAGCCGGGCAGGCGCTGGCGCAGCAGCCGGTGCAGGGCCAGTAGGTAGAGCGCGTACTGCAGCTCGTAGCGGGCGCGCAGCACCTCGGCGCGCAGGGCGTCGGCGGTGTAGTCGGCGTCGTGCGGGCCCAGCCAGTTGGACTTGTAGTCGGCCACGTAATAGCGGCCCCGGTGCTCAAACACCAGGTCCATGAAGCCTTTGAACATGCCGTGCAGCCGGTCGTCGCGCAGCGGCGGCCGCGGCGCGCCGCCCAGCGTGTGGGCGGTGACGAG
>NZ_JAAQQT010000259.1:0-353 GCF_011742065.1 Aquabacterium sp. A08 | reverse complement strand
TCGGGTGCGGCGTTGACCAACTCCTTGATGCTGGCCAGGGTATTGGGGGCCTGGCCGTTGAGCCGTTCGCACAGCGCCAGGGCCTCGGTCAGGGCCTCGCCCGCTGGGGTGACGCGGTTGACCAGGCCCAGCTGGTGCAGCCGGTCGGCGCCGATGCGTTCGCCCAGCATCAGCAGTTGCAAGGCGGTGGCGCGGGGCAGGTTGCGCGTCAGGCTCCAGCTGCCGCCGCCGTCGGGCGACAGGGCGACGTTGGCGTAAGCCATGACGAACACGCTGTTGTTCGCCGCCACCAGGAAGTCGCTGGCCAGGGCGAGCGAAAACCCCGCGCCGGCGCAGGCGCCTTCCACGGCCGC
>NZ_JAAQQT010000258.1:0-353 GCF_011742065.1 Aquabacterium sp. A08 | reverse complement strand
TCGGGTGCGGCGTTGACCAACTCCTTGATGCTGGCCAGGGTATTGGGGGCCTGGCCGTTGAGCCGTTCGCACAGCGCCAGGGCCTCGGTCAGGGCATCGCCCGCTGGGGTGACGCGGTTGACCAGGCCCAGCTGGTGCAGCCGGTCGGCGCCGATGCGTTCGCCCAGCATCAGCAGTTGCAGGGCGGTGGCGCGGGGCAGGTTGCGCGCCAGGCTCCAGCTGCCGCCGCCGTCGGGCGACAGGGCGACGTTGGCGTAGGCCATGACGAACACGCTGTTGTTCGCCGCCACCAGGAAGTCGCTGGCCAGGGCGAGCGAAAACCCCGCGCCGGCGCAGGCGCCTTCCACGGCCGC
>NZ_JAAQQT010000257.1:0-275 GCF_011742065.1 Aquabacterium sp. A08 | reverse complement strand
CTGCCCGGTCTGCAACGCCTGCTGGACGTGCGCCGCGTGGTCGGCCTGCGCAACAGCGGCCACAGCCTGGTCAAGCTGATGCAACCGGCGGCCGGTGGCCTGCTCGTCAGCAGCTACACCCACCCCGAATACCTGCAGAGCATGGGCGACCTGTTCCGGCTGACCGGCCAGCACGCCCTCCTGCTGCGCGGCACCGAAGGCGAACCCGTGGCCGACCCCCGGCGCACGCCCCAGATGGACCTGTTCCACCACGGCCAATCGCACACCGTGCAAGC
>NZ_JAAQQT010000256.1:0-600 GCF_011742065.1 Aquabacterium sp. A08 | reverse complement strand
AGCGCTGGACGGCACCTTTGTGAAGGTGGTGGCCTGGTACGACAACGAGTGGGGCTACGCCGCCAAGTGCCTGGACATGGTGCGGGTGGTGTCCCAGGCCCGCACGGCCTGAACCGGAGGTCCATCATGCCTTTCCTGCGCTTCACCGACGTTGTGCACAGCGGCTTTGCCCAGGGCAAGCAGGTGTTCATCCGCGCCGACCTGAACGTGCCCCAGGACCGCGACGGCCGCATCACCGAGGACACGCGCATCCGTGCCAGCCTGCCCGCCATCCGGCTGGCGGCGCAGGCCGGGGCGGCGGTGCTGGTCACTTCCCACCTGGGGCGGCCCACCGAGGGGCGGTTCCGTCCCGAGGATTCGCTCGCGCCGGTGGCCGAGCGGCTGGGCGACCTGCTGGGTCGGCCGGTGCGCCTGGAGCGCGACTGGGTCGGGCGCCCGGTGCAAGCACTTCCGGGCGAGGTGGTGCTGCTGGAAAACTGCCGGCTCAACCCGGGCGAGACCTGCAACTGCCCCGACCTGTCGGCCCGCCTGGGGCAGATGTGCGACATCTTCGTGCACGACGCCTTTGGCACCGCCCACCGCGCCGAGGCCAGCACCTAC
>NZ_JAAQQT010000029.1:0-425 GCF_011742065.1 Aquabacterium sp. A08 | reverse complement strand
TGCGGCACGGTGTCGTTCAGGGCCTTGGCGCCCAGGCTGCCGCCCACCACCAGCAGCTTCAACGGGCCGCGGCGGCCGGCGAAACGCTCGGCCGGATCGGGTTGCCGCAGGAATTCGGCGCGCAAGGGGTTGCCGATCCACTCGCCCTTGGGCAAGGCCTGGGGGTAAGCGGTGTAGACACGGTCGGCCACGCCGGCCAGCACCTTGTTGGCCATGCCAGCCACCGAATTCTGTTCGTGCAGCACCAGCGGCTTGCCGGCCAGCACGCCCATCATGCCGCCGGGGAAGGTGATGTAGCCGCCCAGGCCCAGCACCACGTCGGGCTTCACACGGCGCACCACGGCCAGGCTCTGCCAGAAGGCGCGCAACAGGCGCAGCGGCAACAGGGCCAGTGTGAGCACGCCCTTGCCGCGCACGCCGCCAAA
>NZ_JAAQQT010000255.1:0-431 GCF_011742065.1 Aquabacterium sp. A08 | reverse complement strand
GCGCCCAGCATGGCGCAGGCGGCCGGGTTGGCGTGCCAGATGCTGCCGTGCGCGTCCACCACCAGCACGCCTTCGTTCAGCCCGGTGACGATGAGTTGGTTGACCTGTGCCTCGGCCATGGCGCGGGCGCGGCTGTGACGGGCCTGGGCCTGTTCGCGCCAGAGGCGGGCCGCCAGCTGGTTGGCCAGCAGCGCCACCAGAAACAGCCCGGCCCCGGTGATGGCGCTTTGCACGTAATTGGCGGTGGCCTGGCCGGGGCGCAGCGCCTCGCCGGAAAACGCGTCGAACAGCAGCGCCAGCGTGGCAAAGGCGGCGCTGCCCAGCGCCAGCAGCAAAGGCCCCAGAATGGACGCCAGCAGCACCGGCAGCACGAACAGGGGGGTGTAGTTGACGCCGCCTTGCTGGAAGGTTTGCAGCAGGCCGAACACCGC
>NZ_JAAQQT010000254.1:0-275 GCF_011742065.1 Aquabacterium sp. A08 | reverse complement strand
CTGGGGTTGCTCACGCCCTTCAGGCCTTTTTCGGTCATGGCGAACACGCCGATCTCGTTCACCGCGCCGAAGCGGTTCTTGATGGCGCGGATGAGTCGGTAGCTGCTGTGGGTGTCGCCCTCGAAGTACAGCACCGTGTCCACCATGTGTTCCAGCACGCGGGGGCCGGCCAGCGCGCCCTCCTTGGTGACGTGACCTACGAGCACAATGGCCACGCCGCTGGCCTTGGCCGCACGCGTCAGGTGCGCCGCGCATTCGCGCACCTGCGCCACCGA
>NZ_JAAQQT010000253.1:0-251 GCF_011742065.1 Aquabacterium sp. A08 | reverse complement strand
GTGTACGACGAGTTCGTGACCAAGTTCGCCGCCAAGGTGGCCACCGCCAAGGTGGGCAACGGTTTCGAGGACGGCGTGAACCAGGGCCCGCTGATCGAGGAAGCCGCGCTGGAGAAGGTGCAGCGCCATGTGGACGACGCCGTGGCCAAGGGCGCGCGCGTGCTGGCCGGCGGCAAGCGCCTGCCGGGGCAGTTCTTCGAGCCCACCGTGGTGGCCGACGCCACCGCCGACATGCTCTGCGCCCGCGAGGA
>NZ_JAAQQT010000252.1:0-307 GCF_011742065.1 Aquabacterium sp. A08 | reverse complement strand
CCGCGCCGACGATTCCACACATGGTCTCACCCCTGTTTGATTCACTGCGAATGGCGCGATGCTAGGCCGGCACAGAAGAAATTTGTGGTCTTTTTTTGCATATTTATGCAACATATCGCCAGCACGCCCTGAAGTAAAAATTAAACTCCATAAACATGAACGATTTGAATGAAAATTCCATCGACGCCACCGACCTGTGCCTGCTGAACGCGCTGCAGACCGACGCCCGCCAGCCCAACCACCGGCTGGCCGAGCGCTGCGGGGTGTCGCCGGCCACGGCGCTGCGGCGGGTGCGCCGGCTGGAGGC
>NZ_JAAQQT010000251.1:0-646 GCF_011742065.1 Aquabacterium sp. A08 | reverse complement strand
GGTCACGGCTGGCCCGACTGGACGGTGGCGGCGGTCATGGCCGGCCTCGCCCTGTCGGCCGGCTGGACGGTGATGCGCCTGGCCCGCCAGGAACTACGGTCCCCACCGGCCTGACGCCCCCCGCAGCCCCGCCCCCTCGCACCGGACCGTGTCCGGAACTTTCCCGGCCATAGCCCTATCATTCGGGTATGCGCACCGTCTGGCTCTGCCTGCTGATCGCCCTCATGCCGTTGCGGCTGTGGGCCGGCGGCGCCATGCTGGTGCAACACCACAGCCCGGCGCACACCCCGGCAACGGCCCTGGTCCAGCTGGCCGCACCCGAACACCCCTGCCACGCCCCCGCGGCCCTGGCGGAGGCGCCCAGCCCGCTGGCCCACGAACCGGGCGCCGGCGGCCACGAACCTGGCACCGAACACCTGGGCTGCAGCGCCTGCGACATTTGCCACACCCTGGCCCACCCCTGGGTTGGCCTCTGGCAGCCGTGGCTGGCCACGCCACAACCCCCACCGGCCCACCGGGCCGCGGCTCCGGCCAGCGCCCGGCTGACCCCCGCCTTCAAACCCCCCATCGCCTGACCCCGAGCGCCCCCGTGCGTCCGCCGCGCCCCTGGGTGCCGGCCGCGTTTCGTGTGTTTTCGTGGAGAGAT
>NZ_JAAQQT010000250.1:0-689 GCF_011742065.1 Aquabacterium sp. A08 | reverse complement strand
GGTCACGGCTGGCCCGACTGGACGGTGGCGGCGGTCATGGCCGGCCTCGCCCTGTCGGCCGGCTGGACGGTGATGCGCCTGGCCCGCCAGGAACTGCGGTCCCCGCCGGCCTGACCCCACCCGCCGCCCCTGGCCCGACCCGCACCCGGCCATCGCGCCGTCCCCCGCACCGCACCGTGCCCGGAACTTTCCCGGCCGTGGCCCTATCATGCTGACATGCGCACCGTCTGGCTTTGCATGCTGATCGCCCTCATGCCGCTGCGGCTGTGGGCCGGCGGCGCCATGCTGGTGCAGCACCACGTCCCGGCGTCCACGCCGGCACAGGCCACGGCCACGCCGGTGGAGGTGGCCGTGGCGGCCGCCGAGCCCCCCTGCCACGCGGCCCCGGCCCCGGCCGAGGCCGCCCCGTTGGCGCCCCACGACCACGGCCACGACGGCACTGAAACGGGCACCGAACACCTGGGCTGCAGCGCCTGCGACATCTGTCACACCCTGGCCCACCCCTGGGTCGGCACCTGGCAGCCGTGGCTGGCCACGCCGCAGCCCCCACCGGCCCACCGGGCCGCGGCCCCGGCCAGCGCCCGGCTGGCCCCTGCCTTCAAACCCCCCATCGCCTGACCCCGAGCGCCCCCGTGCGTCCGCCGCGCCCCTGGGTGCCGGCCGCGTTTCGTGTGTTTTCGTGGAGAGAT
>NZ_JAAQQT010000249.1:0-299 GCF_011742065.1 Aquabacterium sp. A08 | reverse complement strand
GGCGGCCACGCGCCCGACATCCTGAAGGTGGTGGGCGAAGCCAACGTGCTGCCCTCCTCCACCAACCCCACGCGCCCCTACACCGTCAACACGCTCGAAGAGCATGTGGACATGCTGATGGTGTGCCACCACCTGGACTCGTCCATCGCCGAAGATCTGGCCTTTGCCGAAAGCCGCATCCGCAAGGAAACCATCGCGGCCGAAGACATCCTGCACGACCTGGGCGCCATCAGCATCATGAGCAGCGACAGCCAGGCCATGGGCCGGGTGGGCGAGGTCATCTGCCGCACCTGGCAGAC
>NZ_JAAQQT010000248.1:0-554 GCF_011742065.1 Aquabacterium sp. A08 | reverse complement strand
AGTATGGGGTGACCCAGCGCCTGCAGGTGCACCCGCAACTGGTGCGAGCGGCCGGTCACAGGTTCCAGTTCCAGCCGGGCGGTGGGTCCTGCCGCCGCCCCTGCCACCGCGGAGGGCGCGTCGGGCGCCAGGCGCCAGCGCGTGTGGCTGGGTTTGCCCAGCGCGAAGTCCACCTTGCTTTTGGGGCGATTCGGCCAATCGACGATCAGCGGCAGGTGGATCTCGCACCAGCCGTCGGCGTCGGCCCCGGCCGGGTCGGGCTGGCCCGCCACCACCGCCACATAGCGCTTGTGCACGCGCCGTTCGGCGAAGGCGCGGCTCAGGGTGCGCTGGGCCTCGGGGCCGCGCGCCATCAGCACCAGGCCGGAGGTGGCCATGTCCAGCCGGTGCACCACCAGCGCGTCGGGGTACAGGGCCTGCACGCGGGCGCTCAGGCAGTCGGCGTGCTCGGGCCCGCGGCCGGGCACCGAGAGCAGGCCGGCGGGCTTGTCCAGCACCAGCAGCGCGTCGTCGGCGTGCCGCACGGTCACGCCGTCGGGCACGGGCAGCGGCCG
>NZ_JAAQQT010000247.1:0-551 GCF_011742065.1 Aquabacterium sp. A08 | reverse complement strand
ATGCGGCGGATTTCGCTGGTGCCCGCGCCAATCTCGTACAGCTTGGCGTCGCGCCACAGGCGGCCCAGCGGGTATTCGTTGATGTAGCCGTTGCCCCCGAACAGCTGGATGCCGTCGCCCGCCATCTTGGTCGCCTGCTCGGCGCACCACAAAATGACGCTGGCGCAGTCCTTGCGCACCTGGCGCACGTGCTGGGCGCCCAGCATGTCCAGGTTTTTGCCAATCTGGTAGCAAAAGGCGCGACCGGCCTGCAGCACGGTGTACATGTCGGCCACCTTGCCCTGCACCAGCTGGAACTCGCCAATGCTCTGGCCGAACTGCTTGCGGTCGTGGATGTAGGGGATGACGTTGTCCATCACCGCCTGCATGATGCCGATGGGGCCGGCCGCCAGCACGGCGCGCTCGTAGTCCAGGCCGCTCATCAGCACCTTGGCGCCCTGGTTCAGGCCGCCCAGGATGTTCGCCTCGGGCACCTCCACGTTCTGGAACACCATCTCGCCGGTGTGGCTGCCGCGCATGCCCAGCTTGTCCAGCTTTTGCGCGGTGGAAAA
>NZ_JAAQQT010000246.1:0-614 GCF_011742065.1 Aquabacterium sp. A08 | reverse complement strand
GTAGGTGCTGGCCTCGGCGCGGTGGGCGGTGCCAAAGGCGTCGTGCACGAAGATGTCGCACATCTGCCCCAGGCGGGCCGACAGGTCGGGGCAGTAGCGGGTCTCGCCCGGGTTGAGCCGGCAGTTTTCCAGCAGCACCACCTCGCCCGGGCGGGCCGGCACCGGGCGCCCGACCCAATCGCGCTCCAGGCGCACCGGCCGCAGGTCGCCCAGCCGCTCGGCCACCGGCGCGAGCGAATCCTCGGGACGGAACCGCCCCTCGGTGGGCCGCCCCAGGTGGGAGGTGACCAGCACCGCCGCCCCGGCCTGCGCCGCCAGCCGAATGGCGGGCAGGCTGGCACGGATGCGCGTGTCCTCGGTGATGCGGCCGTCGCGGTCCTGAGGCACGTTCAGGTCGGCGCGGATGAACACCCGCTTGCCCTGGGCAAAGCCGCTGTGCACAACGTCGGTGAAGCGCAGGAAAGGCATGGTGGACCTCCGGTTCAGGCCGTGCGGGCCTGGGACACCACCCGCACCATCTCCAGGCACTTGGCGGCGTAGCCCCACTCGTTGTCGTACCAGGCCACCACCTTCACAAAGGTGCCGTCCAGCGCAATCCCGGCCTCGGCATCGAA
>NZ_JAAQQT010000245.1:0-305 GCF_011742065.1 Aquabacterium sp. A08 | reverse complement strand
GTTTACCGAGGCGGGGCGGAAAAGGTTTCACGGCCGTCCACCGCACCGGTGCGTGCGGCGGCCAGAGCGCGCACCTTGTCGCGCGCTTCGGGGCCTATGCCCGGCGACGCCAACAGCCGTTCGGCGAGTTCGGGGTTGCCGGTCATGTGGTGGTACAGGGCCAGGTTGGCCAGGGCGCGGGCATCTTGCGGCGCCAGTTCGGCGGCGGTGAACAGGGGGTTGCGGGCCTGGGCCCAGCGGCCGCGTTGCAGCAGGGCGTAGCCCAGGTCGCCCAGCACCACCGCGTCGGTGGGCTGCAGGCGGGC
>NZ_JAAQQT010000244.1:0-248 GCF_011742065.1 Aquabacterium sp. A08 | reverse complement strand
CTCACCCGGAACCGCCCCACGCCGGGCAGGGGCACGGCGATGTTGAGTTCCAGGGTGTCGTGAAACTCCTGCAACTGCGCCTCGGTGATGATCTCGGAGAGCAGTTGCAGTGGCCCGTCCACCGGCAGCGGCTGGGCGTTGAGTGGGGCGCAGACGCCGTTGATCTTGATCTGGATCGGCGAGTTGGCCGACAGGTACACGTCGGAGGCTTTGCGCTCGCCCATCGCGCGCAGGATCTTTTCCATCAT
>NZ_JAAQQT010000243.1:0-755 GCF_011742065.1 Aquabacterium sp. A08 | reverse complement strand
TGCCGCAAAAGCAGACCGTGTCGCTGGGCGGCGCGCCGATCGGTACCCTCAAGCACCTGCCGCCCACCCTGACGCTGCAATACCACTTCGACGCCGCCGGCTTCAAGCCCTATGTCGGCGCCGGCATCAACTACACCCGCTTCAGCTCGGTGAGCCTGCCGGCCCCGCTGGACATCAAGCGCAACAGTTGGGGCGGCGCCCTGCAGGTGGGCGTGGACATTCCCGTGGCCAAAGACATGTACTTCAACATCGACGTCAAAAAGGTCTTCATCAAGACCGACGTGACCGCTGCGGGCGCCAAGATCGACACCTTCAAGGTCGATCCACTGTTGGTCGGCGTGGGTCTGGGCTGGAAGTTCTGACCTCGCTGGTTCGCCAGGTGGCGGCGGTTTTTGGGTGGTGTTGACGGCGCCACCACGCCGCTGCCCCTGGGTAGCAAAGCCGGTGGCGCTGTGGCCTCACCGGCTTTTTGCTGGCCGCGACGCATCCGTCTGGCCCAGTCTTTGCATAAGCGAGTTTGTATACAAAAGCGCGCACAAAAAGTGCGCACAGCGGCCCGGGTGGGCGGTTGACCAAGCTTGTGTGTGCGCAGTGCCCAAACCGGTGCATGCCAGCGCCGGGGGGCAAACCGTTGGACCAAAACTGGAGCAGATGACATGGCAAACAGCATGAGAGGTGGGAAACTGGGCGTGGCCGCGGCAGCCTTGATGGGCGCGGCGGCGTTCGCCCCGGCGGCGCAGGCGCAAACGTCGGCG
>NZ_JAAQQT010000242.1:0-270 GCF_011742065.1 Aquabacterium sp. A08 | reverse complement strand
GTTGTTCAGCGTGAGTTCGTGCGCCGCTTCCGGGTCCATGTTGAACAGGAAGGGGCGGGCGAAGGAATAAGGCAGCAGGGACATTGGATAATCGCATCTAGTGGGTGGCCCCAAACGGCCACCGCCCGGCATTGTCCCAGATCGCACCCACCCCATGAGCACCACCCCCTTCAGCCAAGACGAACTCAAGACCCTGGTCGGCCAAGCCGCGCTGCAGTATGTGGTGCCCGGCGAGATCGTCGGCGTCGGCACCGGCTCCACCGTCAACAA
>NZ_JAAQQT010000028.1:0-682 GCF_011742065.1 Aquabacterium sp. A08 | reverse complement strand
TGGGCCGTGCCCGGCCAGTTCGTGCCCGAGTTCGAGCAGGTGATGAACGCCCTGGCCCCGGGCCAGGTGTCCGAGCCGCTGCAGTCGCGCTTCGGCCTGCACCTGATCCAGGTGCAGGAACGGCGCCAGGCCGAGGTCAGCCGGCGCGACCAGCGCGAGTGGGTGCGCAACGTGCTGCGCGAGGAAAAGACCGAACGCGCCTACGAGGACTGGGCCGCCGACCTGCGTGCGCGCGCCTACGTCGAATACCGCGAGCCGCTGCAGTGAGCGCCGGCCCGCACCGCGCGCGCAAGCGCTTCGGCCAGCATTTCCTGTCCGACGGCGGCATCATCGACGCCATCGTCGGCGAAATCGCGCCCAAACCCGGCCAGTTCGTGGTAGAGATCGGCCCCGGCCTGGCGGCGCTGACGCAGCCGCTGGTCGAGCGCCTGGGCCAGCTCACCGTGATCGAACTCGACCGCGACCTGGCGCTGCGCCTGCGCGCCCACCCGCAGCTCACGGTGATCGAGTCCGACGTGCTGAAAGTGGACTTCCGGGCCCTGGCCGCCAGCCGGCCCGAGCCCATGCGGGTGGTGGGCAACCTGCCTTACAACATCTCCAGCCCCATCCTGTTCCACCTGCTGGGCGTGGCCGACGTGGTGCAGGACCAGCACTTCATGCTGCAAAAAGAGGTGATCGACCG
>NZ_JAAQQT010000241.1:0-305 GCF_011742065.1 Aquabacterium sp. A08 | reverse complement strand
AGCACCGCCAGGTCCACCGGCACGCTGGGCAGGGTGCGGCCGGTGGTTTCGGCGCGGGCCAGCGCCAGCAGCTGGTTGACGGTGTGGGTGGCGCGCACGCTGGACTTGGCGATCTGCTGCAGCGAGCGGTGGATGTCTTCCCCGGCGCTGGCTTTCTGTGCCATTTCGGCCTGCATGCGCAGCCCCGCCAGCGGGGTCTTGAGCTGGTGTGCGGCGTCGGCCAGGAAGCGCTTCTGGTTGCTCAGCGAGCTTTTCAGCCGGTCCAGCAGGTCGTTGATGGAGGACACCAGCGGCGCCACCTCCTG
>NZ_JAAQQT010000240.1:0-477 GCF_011742065.1 Aquabacterium sp. A08 | reverse complement strand
GGTGCCGTTCTTCCAGACCAGGTCGCCGGAACCGTTGCGCCAGTTGTCGATGGTTTGGGCACCGGCGGCGGTGGCCAGAGCGGCGGTGGCGAACAACGCGGCGATTTTGTTGAGTTGTTTCATCGATGTCCTCTTCATGTGGGCGCAGCGGGTGCTGCAACGGGGGTTAAACAGCCAAGATTTCTGCGATCTTGCACTTGGAACATTCATTCTGCCACAAGCGCAAGGCACCGGATGTGACATGGGCGACTGCTTGTAACAGAGCGCAACCTGCCGAGACGGGTGTTGTCCAGCCGCAACAATTCAGAACCGGGGCCAGGACAGGCGGCGTCTGCCGGGCCGTGGCTTCGGCCCTCTTAAAATGTCGGATTGTCCGATCTTCCCAAGTCTGCGCCCATGACCTCTTTCGCCAAGGAAACCTTGCCCATCAGCCTCGAAGAGGAAATGCGCCGCAGCTACCTGGATTACGCCATGAGC
>NZ_JAAQQT010000239.1:0-477 GCF_011742065.1 Aquabacterium sp. A08 | reverse complement strand
GGTGCCGTTCTTCCAGACCAGGTCGCCGGAACCGTTGCGCCAGTTGTCGATGGTTTGGGCACCGGCGGCGGTGGCCAGAGCGGCGGTGGCGAACAGCGCGGCGATTTTGTTGAGTTGTTTCATCGATGTCCTCTTCATGTGGGCGCAGCGGGTGCTGCAACGGGGGGTTAAACAGCCAAGATTTCTGCGATCTTGCACTTGGAACATTCATTCTGCCACAAGCGCAAGGCACCGGCTGTGACACAGGCGGCGGTGTGTCACAGAGTGTCACCGGGCCCTGCGGTTGTTGCCCCCCTGCAACACAAGCTGGCCAGCCCCCCACACAAGCCGAACCAGGGTCCCGGTCGCAGGCCCTCTTAAAATGTCGGATTGTCCGATCCTTCCAAGTCTGCGCCCATGACCTCTTTCGCCAAGGAAACCTTGCCCATCAGCCTCGAAGAGGAAATGCGCCGCAGCTACCTGGATTACGCCATGAGC
>NZ_JAAQQT010000027.1:0-682 GCF_011742065.1 Aquabacterium sp. A08 | reverse complement strand
TGGGCCGTGCCCGGCCAGTTCGTGCCCGAGTTCGAGCAGGTGATGAACGCCCTGGCCCCGGGCCAGGTGTCCGAGCCGCTGCAGTCGCGCTTCGGGCTGCACCTGATCCAGGTGCAGGAACGGCGCCAGGCCGAGGTCAGCCGGCGCGACCAGCGCGAGTGGGTGCGCAACGTGCTGCGCGCGGAAAAGACCGAGCGCGCCTACGAGGACTGGGCCGCCGACCTGCGCGCGCGCGCCTACGTCGAATACCGCGAGCCGCTGCAGTGAGCGCCGGCCCGCACCGCGCGCGCAAGCGCTTCGGCCAGCATTTCCTGTCCGATGGCGGCATCATCGACGCCATCGTCGGCGAAATCGCGCCAAAACCCGGCCAGTTCGTGGTCGAGATCGGCCCCGGGCTGGCGGCGCTGACGCAGCCGCTGGTCGAGCGCCTGGGCCAGCTCACCGTGATCGAACTCGACCGCGACCTGGCGCTGCGCCTGCGCGCGCACCCCCAGCTCACGGTGATCGAGTCCGACGTGCTGAAAGTGGACTTCCGCGCCCTGGCCGCCAGCCGGCCCGAGCCGATGCGGGTGGTGGGCAACCTGCCCTACAACATCTCCAGCCCCATCCTGTTCCACCTGCTGGGCGTGGCCGACGTGGTGCAGGACCAGCACTTCATGCTGCAAAAAGAGGTGATCGACCG
>NZ_JAAQQT010000238.1:0-369 GCF_011742065.1 Aquabacterium sp. A08 | reverse complement strand
GAACTCCCACTGCGGCACCTCGTCCAGGCGCTCGCGCAGGTCGTCCAGGATCTGGTCGAGCGCGTCGTAGTCGGTGTCGGTCAGGGCGGTGGGGGCGGGGGCGGCGGTGTTCATGCCGGGAGTGTAGCCGGCGGGCGTGACACCGCGGGGAACGGCGCTAGACTGTTCTCAGACGTTCCGCCGCCCACCCTGGAGTCCGCCATGTCCGATGTCCCCTTGCCTGCTGCGCACACGGTGTTGCCGGCCCCGCGCCTGGCCCCCAGCGCCCTGCGCTTGTGCGTGGACCCCGCCGGCCTGGGCTTTGCCGACACCGCCGAGCTGGCGCACGAGCCGCTGCCCTGGATCGGCCAGGAGCGCGCCCACACCGCC
>NZ_JAAQQT010000026.1:0-368 GCF_011742065.1 Aquabacterium sp. A08 | reverse complement strand
GGCCTCGGACCAGACCACCAGCGCGTACAGCAGGTAGACCGTCAGGCCCAGCGGCAGCAGGGCCATGAGGCCGCGCAAAAAAAACTGCCAGAGTCGTTTCATGGGGGTGGAAGCCGTGGCGATGGCCCAATGTAAAGCGGGGTGCGTGAAAGTCGCGTGAAGCCCCATTGTGCGCGATGGATGTTGCGCGGAAAGCGAAGATGCAAGAGATACAACGGTTCGTGTTCGGCCTGCTGGGCGCGGTGGTGCGGGTGGCGCTGTGGTTGCTGACCGCGGTGCTGGCCCTGGCCCTGCTGGGCCTGGCCTTGGTGCTGCTGGCGCTGGGCGTGCTGTGGGCGCTGCTGCGCGGCCGGCGCCCGACGGCGCCG
>NZ_JAAQQT010000237.1:0-813 GCF_011742065.1 Aquabacterium sp. A08 | reverse complement strand
GATGCGGTCATGCGGCCCGAGATGGTCATGAACCTGATGCAGGCCCGCAAGCTCCAGCTGGGCCAAGGCGGGAACAGCCCCGGCGCGCAAGAGCCTGGTCACCCGTCCGGCCAGACACCAGCCCCGGCCGAGAAGCCCAGCAAGATCGAATGGACCTTCGAGCGCGCCAGCGTGGACAAGCTGATCGCCTACGGCCGTGAACCCGGGGTGGGGGCGGACGATCCCCAGCCCGGGTTCGTCTTCGAGCGCAGCGGGTTTGCCGACTGGAAGCTGACCGAGATCCGGCTGGTGCTGGAGTGATGCAGGCACACCCACAGACACTCCTACAGCCATTCCCCAGAGCCTGGACACGATGACCGGCACCTACCTCGTCACCCCTTACGCCGAGAAAGACCGTGTCAAGGCCCTGGGCGCGCGCTGGGACGCGGGCCGCCGTCAGTGGTACGTGCCCCAAGGCCGCGACCTGGCCCCCTTCGCCACCTGGTTACCCGCCGACCTTCGAGCGCAGCACGAGGCTTCGGCAGAGAGCCTGCCCGCCGTGGCAGCACCCAGCCCAGCGTCTTCACCCGCACTGAGCCTGCCCACCGGCAAAGGCATTCCCCTGTCCCGCCTGCTCTCAGGCGTGTCCCAGGCCGTGGCCGCTGCCTACCGCGAAGGCGTCTGGACCCTGGTCGAAGTGGTGGACGCCCGTCTGCGCAACGGCCACGTCTACCTGGAGGTCTCCGAGCGCGACGAGCGTGGGGTGGTCATTGCGAAATCCAACGCCGCCATCTGGGCCAACCAGGCCGAACGCATCCTGCCTGCCTTCGAGCA
>NZ_JAAQQT010000025.1:0-665 GCF_011742065.1 Aquabacterium sp. A08 | reverse complement strand
CGCCTGGCCGCACCCGACGGTGCGGTGGTGGCCCCGCCTGCTGCACCTGAAGGCGGTGAAGCACAGTCGGCGCTGGCCCCGGCCACGCACGTGTGTTGCGTGTCCACCGGCGGGCGCATCCTGACCTTCGAGTTGAGCGAACTGAAGTTGCAGCCCAAGGGCGGCCGTGGCCTGATGCTGATGGGCCTGGACGGCCCCGACACCCTGGCCGGTGCGGTGGCCTACACCCGCAGCGTGCGCATCGACGGCGTGGGGCGCGGCGGCAAGCCGCGCGAAGAAACGCTAGAAATCCGCAGCCTGAACAACGCCCGCGCCGCCCGGGGGCGCAAGGGCAAGGACGCGAGCTTCGGCTTCAAGCCGGCGCGGGTGTTCCGGCTGGTCTGAGGGTTTTCCGGCCCCGGGCTGGGGTCAGGCCAGCTCGGCCATCAGCTCAATTTCCACGCAGGCGCCCAAGGGCAGTTGGGCCACGCCAAAGGCACTGCGGGCGTGCGCGCCCACCTGCGGGCCAAACACTTGGCCCAGCAGCTCGGAGCAGCCGTTGGTGACCAGGTGCTGTTCGGTGTAGCTGGCGGTGGAGTTGACCAGGCTGAGCACCTTGACGATGCGCTTGACGCCGTTGAGGTCGGTGCCGGCCGCCACGCAGGCAGCGTGCAGCGTGCCCATCA
>NZ_JAAQQT010000236.1:0-245 GCF_011742065.1 Aquabacterium sp. A08 | reverse complement strand
CCCTGCGCGTCCAGCAGGCCCAGCGCCACCGGGATGACGAAAGGCGCCTTGACCGCCTGGCCCGGGGTGGCGGGGCAGCTCTGGCTCAGCGTCAGGGTGTAGGTGCGCGCGGCGGCGTCGTACACGCCTTCGGCCATGACGCGCGGGGTACCGGCCTGGCTGTACCAGCGCTTGAACTGGGGCAGCAGGCGGGCCAGGTCGCTGCCCGGGTTGGCGTCGGCCATGGCCTGGGCAAAGTCGTCGCA
>NZ_JAAQQT010000235.1:0-428 GCF_011742065.1 Aquabacterium sp. A08 | reverse complement strand
GCCTTTGATGATCATGCGGGAGACGCGGCTGTCGTCCACCACCAACAATCGATTGCCCACGCGCTGCCTTTGTGTCTGTGCCGGTCCCTGCCCGTCGGGGGCAGCCCAGCAAATCTGCCATTTTGGGGCACAAGCACCGAAAAACCCCACAAAAATGTGCAAAGTCCTAGTGTCTTTCTCCGGTATCCCAGGGGGTTTGTGGGGTCATTGCGACAGTGGCCGGCGCGCGCCCGGCACGGCACACACACATCCGCTGGCCGCCCGCGGCCAGAACCCTGGGTGCGTGGCGGGGCGGGAGGTCAGGCCGCGGCCCAGCGCGTCGGGGCGGACACGGCGTGCGCCGGCTCGCCGGCCAGGCGCATGGCCAGCGCCGGGCGCTCGCCGCTGATGAGCTCGGCCAGCGCCCGCCCGGAGCCGGCGCCGTGCGT
>NZ_JAAQQT010000234.1:0-233 GCF_011742065.1 Aquabacterium sp. A08 | reverse complement strand
ATCCCGGCCTCGGCATCGAACACGCTGGTGCAGTGCTCGCCGCGGAAGTCGGTGGACACCACCTTGTCGGTGGTGTAACCCAGCACGCCCTGCAAGCCGCCTGCGCTCACCGGCGTCTCGCTCATGGCCTTCATGTGGGCGCAGATCTCGGCGTAGCTGGCCTCGCGCTCGAGCTCGACCGTCAGGTCCACCACCGAGACGTCGGAGGTGGGCACGCGCAGGCTCATGCCGGT
>NZ_JAAQQT010000233.1:0-638 GCF_011742065.1 Aquabacterium sp. A08 | reverse complement strand
TGGCCGTACTGGGCGTAAGAGCCCGGGGCCACATGACCCAGCGCGCGGATGCGCTCGGCGATCGGGTCCACCGCGTTCCACAGCTCGGTGTACTGCGTCATGAACATGGCGTGCAGGCTGTTGAACATCGGCCCGGTCACGTTCCAGTGGAAGCTGTGGGTGGTCAGGTACAGGGTGTAGGTGTCGGCCAGCAGGCGGCTCAGGCCCTGGGCGATGGCGGCGCGGTCTTTCTCGCCAATGCCGATGTCCATCTTCATCGACGGGGCGGGGGTGGTGGGTTTTTTGGCCATGGGGACTCTCCGGTGGGTCAGAAACAAGGCCCGCCGGCCGGCGGCGGGCGGGCAGCGGTCCATCTTAACGGCTGACCCGCCCCACACGGCCGGCTGTCACCGGCCCGACAGCCGGACGCCCGGCGCGGTCTTAGCATGCACTATGCCCTCCACCGCCCACGCCGCCATGCACATCCCCTCCCTGCAATCCGCCGTCAGCCCCGAAGAATGGCAGCTGCGCTGCGACCTGGCCGCCTGCTACCGCCTCGTCGCTGCCTACGGCTGGAGCGACCTGATCTTCACCCACATCAGCGTCAAGCTGCCCGACAGCGTCACCGGCGGCGACCACCAGTTCCTCATCAACCCCTT
>NZ_JAAQQT010000232.1:0-245 GCF_011742065.1 Aquabacterium sp. A08 | reverse complement strand
GCCAAGGCCCAGTACCTGGGCAAGAGCGGCCGCATGACCGAGCTGATGAAGGGCATGGCCAGCCTGAGCGTGGAGGAGAAGAAGACCCGGGGCGCTGCCATCAACGTGGCCAAGCAGGCGATCGAGGCGGCGCTGAACGACCGCCGCGCTGCCCTGGCCGAGGCCGAGCTGCAGCGCCAGTTGCAGGCCGAGGCGCTGGACGTGACCTTGCCCGGCCGCCAGCGCGGCACCGGCGGGCTGCACCC
>NZ_JAAQQT010000231.1:0-226 GCF_011742065.1 Aquabacterium sp. A08 | reverse complement strand
CCCCCGACGCCCTGGTGCCCGACTGCTTCCACAACCACGGCAACTACGTCATCAGCCTGGGCGCGCTGACCAAATGGCTGGGCGAGCAGGCCGAAAGCCTGGGCGTGGAGATCTTCCCCGGCTTTGCCGCTTCCGAAGTCATCTACAACGCCGACGGTTCCGTCCAAGGCGTGGCCACCGGCCACCAGGGCCTGGGCAAAGACGGCGAGCCCACCGGCGACTTCCA
>NZ_JAAQQT010000230.1:0-290 GCF_011742065.1 Aquabacterium sp. A08 | reverse complement strand
TGCATGAGCCTGGACCCGCGCGCCGACCCCTACGTGGGCCACATTTTTGGGGCCCGCCACTACCTGGTGCTGGACCGGGTGGAGCGCTTGCCGGAAAAACTGCCGTTGCTGTATGCGGCGCTGACGCGCTGAGCCCCGGACAAGGCGCTTGCCTTACTGCTCAGTGCGGGTCGGCGCCAGGCACTTCAGCAGGGTCGGGCCATCTCAACGCTGGGTGATGAGGCGCAGCCCCAGCCCCACGAAGACCAGGCCGGCCACCCGGTCCAGCCACAGGCCGGCGCGGGGGCGGC
>NZ_JAAQQT010000229.1:0-316 GCF_011742065.1 Aquabacterium sp. A08 | reverse complement strand
GCCCTGCAGACCCTGGCCCAACGCGCGCAAACCGCGCCGGCCGCGGTGCAACAGCTGCTGTGGGCCCGCAGCCACGCCGAGCTGCAACGCTGGCGCACCGACGCGCAAGCGGCGGCTGGATTGCCCACGCCGCACGCCGCACCGGCCACGCTCGCGCCACACGCCAAGGCCCCGCCCCGCGTGTCGCCCCTGGCCGAGCTCACCGAGCGGCTGCGGCAGCACGCACCGGGCGCTCACGGCGCCAGCGCAGCGCTGGCTGCCCGTGCCGACCCGCCCGACATGCCCAGCCTGCAGGGTTTCCGCGAGGTTTGGGCCC
>NZ_JAAQQT010000228.1:0-802 GCF_011742065.1 Aquabacterium sp. A08 | reverse complement strand
CAGCGCGCCACTGAGCAGCAGCTCGAACGCACACGACGCACCGTGCAGGCCAACTACACCGCCATCGATTCGGGCGCCCAGCGCCACCTGGCCCAGGCCCGCCAGCACAGCCGCGACCTCAAAGCCGAGATCCAGCTCAACGCCCACCACGCGGTGCGCCATGCCCAGGACACCGTGCGCCAGCAGATCACTGACGTGCGCCAGTTCGCGCAGCAGCACCTGCAGCGGGCCCAACGTGAAGTCCCGGTGCTGTTTGCCGACATCCGCGCCGAAGCCCGCCAGAGCCTGCGCACCTCCCGGGCCGAAACCCTAGCCGACTGGCAGACCGTCCAGCAACGCGCCGCCAGCGACCTGCAACGCAGCCGGGACGCCCTGGCGCACACCTACGGCGACACCACCGCCTTGGCCCGGCACACCGTGGCCCAGGCCCGCCAGAACACCCAGGCCCTGATGCGAGAAGTCACCGGCCAGGGGCCGGACAAGACCCTGCAGCGCGGCTTCGCACTGGTGCGCGACGCCCAAGGCCAGGCCATCACCAGCTCCCACGCCCAGGCCGGCGCGGCCGACACACCCATCACCCTGGAATTCCGGGACGGGCGCAGACGCACCGTGCTCGGTCAGGAAGAACCCAACCCGCAACGAGACCCACCATGAAACAGAGCTTCAAAGAGTCCTACGGCGTGCTGCAGCGACACGCCCAGACCCTACGCGAGCAGACCGAGCCCAACATCGACGACCTGCTGCAGATCGTCGAAGAGTCGGTGGCCGCGTACAAGAACTGCCAGACCCGCATCGATGCGGT
>NZ_JAAQQT010000227.1:0-759 GCF_011742065.1 Aquabacterium sp. A08 | reverse complement strand
ATGGCGGCGTTGGATTTCGCAATGACCACCCCACGCTCGTCGCGCTCGGAGACTTCGAGGTAGACGTGGCCGTTGCGCAGGCGGGCGTCCACCACTTCGACCAGGGTCCAGACGCCTTCGCGGTAGGCCGCGGCCACGGCCTGGGACACGCCTGAGAGCAGGCGGGACAGGGGAATGCCTTTGCCGGTGGGCAGGCTCAGTGCGGGTGAGGACGCTGGACTGGGTGCGGCGACGGCGGGCAGGCTCTCTGCCGAAGCCTCGTGCTGCGCTCGAAGGTCGGCTGGCAACCAGGTGGCGAAGGGGGTGAGGTCACGGCCTTCGGGCACGTACCACTGACGGCGGCCCGCGTCCCAGCGCGCGCCCAGGGCCTTGACCCGGTCTTTCTCGGCGTAAGGGGTGACAAGGTAGGTGCCGCTCATCGTGTCCAGGGTCTGGGGAATGGCTGTGGGTGTGCCGTCGTCACTCCAGCACCAGCCGGATCTCGGTCAGCTTCCAGTCGGCAAACCCGCTGCGCTCGAAGACGAAGCCGGGCTGCGAATCGTCCGCGCCCACCCCGGGTTCGCGGCCGTAGGCGATCAGCTTGTCCACGCTGGCGCGCTCGAAGGTCCACTCGATCTTGCTGGGCTTCTCGGCCGGGGCTGGTGACTGGCCGGGCGGGTGACCGGGCTCTTGCGCGCCGGGGCTGTTCCCGCCTTGGCCCAGCTGGAGCTTGCGGGCCTGCATCAGGTTCATGACCATCTCGGGCCGCATGACCGCATC
>NZ_JAAQQT010000226.1:0-680 GCF_011742065.1 Aquabacterium sp. A08 | reverse complement strand
TTCTCGCCTTCGGTCAGGGTGTCGCCCAGCTGCAGCACGCCGTGGTTGGGGATGCCGATGATGTCGCCGGCATAGGCCTCGTCCAGCAGTTCGCGCCGCTGGCTCATGAAGGTGACCACCGTGTTGGGCTTGATGACCTTGCCCGAACGCACCACCTTCAGCGGCATGCCGCGTTCGAATTTGCCGCTGGCCACGCGCACGAAGGCGATGCGGTCGCGGTGCGCCGGGTCCATGTTGGCCTGGATCTTGAACACCACGCCGCTGAACTTGGGCTCCACCGGCTCCACCGTGCGCTGGATGGCGGGCTTGGGACCGGGCGGCGGCGCCAGGTCCACCAGGGCGTCCAGCACCTCGCGCACGCCGAAGTTGTTGATGGCCGAGCCGAACAGCATGGGCGTCTGCTTGCCGGCCAGAAATTCGGCTTCGTCGAAAGCCGGCGAAGCGCCTTCGACCAGTTCCATTTCGTCCTTGGCCTGGGTCCATTCCAGGCCAAAACGCTCGGCGGTGACCGGGTTGTCCAGTCCGGCCAGCACCTCTTCGTCCCCGCCGGCGCGGTCTTCACCCGCGGCGAACACGCGCATCTGCTCGCTGCGGCGGTCGTACACGCCGTGGAACAGCTTGCCCATGCCCACCGGCCAGGTGAAGGGCACCACCGTCATGCCGAGTTCGCGTTCGATCTC
>NZ_JAAQQT010000225.1:0-215 GCF_011742065.1 Aquabacterium sp. A08 | reverse complement strand
AACGCCCGCGACCTGACCGACGGCGGCGAGGCCTGCCCCTTCGACGTGCGCTACCAGGGCCG
This sequence comes from Aquabacterium sp. A08, assembly GCF_011742065.1. Lineage (NCBI taxonomy): Bacteria > Pseudomonadati > Pseudomonadota > Betaproteobacteria > Burkholderiales > Sphaerotilaceae > Aquabacterium > Aquabacterium sp. A08. Next base: position 153 of record NZ_JAAQQT010000225.1, on the reverse strand, counting down.
GACCTGCCGCGCCTTCGCGGTGCGGCACCGCGGCCAGGTCCGGGCCTACCTGAACCGTTGCAGCCACGTCGCCATGGAAATGGACTGGCGGCCCAACCACTTTTTCGACCTCACCGGGCAGTTTTTGGTCTGCGCCAGCCACGGCGCGCTGTT
>NZ_JAAQQT010000224.1:0-215 GCF_011742065.1 Aquabacterium sp. A08 | reverse complement strand
AACGCCCGCGACCTGACCGACGGCGGCGAGGCCTGCCCCTTCGACGTGCGCTACCAGGGCCGGACCTGCCGCGCCTTCGCGGTGCGGCACCGCGGTCAGGTCCGGGCCTACCTGAACCGCTGCAGCCACGTCGCCATGGAAATGGACTGGCGGCCCAACCACTTTTTCGACCTCACCGGGCAGTTTTTGGTCTGCGCCAGCCACGGCGCGCTGTT
>NZ_JAAQQT010000223.1:0-317 GCF_011742065.1 Aquabacterium sp. A08 | reverse complement strand
AAGCGCACGCTGGAGATCTGGGACCGCCTGGGCGTGGGCGACCCGATGGTGGACAAGGGCGTGTCGTGGAACGTGGGCAAGGTGTTCTTCAAGGACCAGCAGGTGTACCAGTTCAACCTGCTGCCCGAAGCCGCACACGAGCGCCCGGCCTTCATCAACCTGCAGCAGTACTACTGCGAGTCCTACCTGGTGGAGCGCTGCCTGCAGCTGCCCAACATCGATATCCGCTGGCGCCACCAGGTCACCGGCATTGCCACGCGCGACGACGGCGCGCTGCTGACCGTCCACACCCCCGACGGCGACTACGCGCTGGACGC
>NZ_JAAQQT010000024.1:0-739 GCF_011742065.1 Aquabacterium sp. A08 | reverse complement strand
GTGTCGGCGATCACCGCCACCTGGGCCTCGTCCAGGTCGGGGGCGATTTTCACAAACAGCGGCTTGTGCACCCCGTGGCGGTCGGCCAGCTCGGCACGGCGCGCCGCCAGCGCCCCCAGCAACTGGTCCAGCGCCTCGTCGCTTTGCAGCGCGCGCAGGTTTTTGGTGTTGGGGCTGGAGATGTTGACCGTCACGTAGTCGGCGTGCGGGTAAACGCCGCTCAGGCAGGTCAGGTAGTCGTCGGTTGCGTTTTCAATGGGCGTGCCTGCGTTCTTGCCGATGTTCAGCCCCAGCAGCATGCCGCCCGGTTGCGGGCGCTGGCGCAGGCGCGAGCGCTGGACGTTGGCCACGAAGGCGTCCAGCCCGTCGTTGTTGAAGCCCAGGCGGTTGATCAGCGCCTGCTTTTCCGGGATGCGGAACATGCGCGGCTTGGGGTTGCCCGGCTGGCCCTTGGGCGTCACCGTGCCCACTTCCACGAAACCGAAGCCCATGGCGCCCCAGGCGTCGATGCAGCGGGCGTTCTTGTCCAGCCCGGCGGCCAGCCCGACGCGGTTGGGCAAGCGCAGTCCGGCCAGGGTGACGGGGTCGCTCACGCGCGGCTGCGCCGCCAGGCACATCAGCGGCGTGTGCTGGATGCGTGCCAAGTTGTTCAGCGTGAGTTCGTGCGCCGCTTCCGGGTCCATGTTGAACAGGAAGGGGCGGGCGAAGGAATAAGGCAGCAGGGACATTGGATAATCGC
>NZ_JAAQQT010000222.1:0-448 GCF_011742065.1 Aquabacterium sp. A08 | reverse complement strand
CGCATGGCTTCTTCCACCGACATGTCGATGGGGGTGAGCCAGTCGCGCGGCACGAACAGGGTGTAGCCGCCGATCATGTAACCCATGGGCAGGTAGACCGCCACCCGGTCACCGGGCAGAAAACCCGGCGGCAAGCCGCGCAGGTGGTTGCGGGTGATGAGACCGACGATTTCCACGTCCTGCCCCGGCGGGCGCAACACCACCACCTGCTGGCTGGCGCCGCCGGCGGGTTGGGGCGCAAAATAGTCGGCGAAGCTTTTGAGCGAGGAGTACACGCTTTTGACCACCGGCAGGTTGGTGAACGGCAGCTCCACCCACGACAACAGCCGCGCCGTGGTTTTGCCCGAAATCAGGAAGCCGGTCAGCACGATGGCGCCGGTGGCCAGCAGCAGGCCCAGGCCGGGGATGTAAAAATCCCCCACAAAGGGGCGGATCAGCTGCATGGACA
>NZ_JAAQQT010000023.1:0-739 GCF_011742065.1 Aquabacterium sp. A08 | reverse complement strand
GTGTCGGCGATCACCGCCACCTGGGCCTCGTCCAGGTCGGGGGCGATTTTCACAAACAGCGGCTTGTGCACCCCGTGGCGGTCGGCCAGCTCGGCGCGCCGCGCGGCCAGGGCCCCCAGCAACTGGTCCAGCGCCTCGTCGCTTTGCAGCGCACGCAGGTTTTTGGTGTTGGGGCTGGAGATGTTGACCGTCACGTAGTCGGCGTGCGGGTAAACGCCGCTCAGGCAGGTCAGGTAGTCGCCGGTGGCGTTTTCAATGGGCGTGGCTGCGTTCTTGCCGATGTTCAGCCCCAGCAGCATGCCGCCCGGTTGCGGGCGCTGGCGCAGGCGCGAGCGCTGCACATTGGCCACGAAGGCGTCCAGCCCGTCGTTGTTGAAGCCCAGGCGGTTGATCAGCGCCTGCTTTTCGGGAATGCGGAACATGCGCGGCTTGGGGTTGCCCGGCTGACCCTTGGGTGTGACCGTGCCCACTTCCACAAAGCCAAAACCCATGGCGCCCCAGGCGTCGATGCAGCGCGCGTTCTTGTCCAGCCCCGCCGCCAGCCCCACCCGGTTGGGGAAGCGCAACCCGGCCAGGGTGATGGGGTCATTCACCCGGGATTGCGCCGCCAGGCACATCAGCGGCGTGTGCTGGATGCGCGCCAGGTTGTTCAGCGTGAGTTCGTGCGCCGCTTCCGGGTCCATGTTGAACAGGAAGGGGCGGGCGAAGGAATAAGGCAGCAGGGACATTGGATAATCGC
>NZ_JAAQQT010000221.1:0-224 GCF_011742065.1 Aquabacterium sp. A08 | reverse complement strand
GCGCACAGGTGGCGGTCGCGGGCGAACAGCTTGGGGTTGCTCAGCGCCGGTTTCAGGTCGAAGGGGTTGATGCCCGGCACGCCCCGGGTGCCGATGATCGAGTTCACCGCGATGACCGACTGCTGGCCAGTGACCGCGTTGTGCCCGCCGTGAAAGACCGCCACGCGCTGCCCCATCTCCCAGCGCACCTCGTCGGCCGCGTAAGACAGCACCGCCTGTTCCAG
>NZ_JAAQQT010000220.1:0-224 GCF_011742065.1 Aquabacterium sp. A08 | reverse complement strand
GCGCACAGGTGGCGGTCGCGGGCGAACAGCTTGGGGTTGCTCAGCGCCGGTTTCAGGTCGAAGGGGTTGATGCCCGGCACGCCCCGGGTGCCGATAATGGAGTTCACCGCGATGACCGACTGCTGGCCGGTGACCGCGTTGTGCCCGCCGTGAAAGACCGCCACGCGCTGCCCCATCTCCCAGCGCACCTCGTCGGCCGCGTAAGACAGCACCGCCTGTTCCAG
>NZ_JAAQQT010000219.1:0-260 GCF_011742065.1 Aquabacterium sp. A08 | reverse complement strand
CCGCGCTTCAGGTTCCAGATGTCGTCGTCGCTCATGTGCGCCACCAGCTCCAGCGCCTTGGGGTCGCGGCCGAAGAAGTGCTTGCGCACGTAGGCGCCGTCGTTGGCCTTGAAGGCCTGGTAGTCGCCGTCCAGCGTCTCCATCATGATCTTGCGCAGGGCGCCGTCCTTGTCGCGCGCCAGCAGCGGGTCCCAGCCCGAGCCCCACAGCAGCTTGATCACGTTCCAGCCGGCCCCGCGGAACTCGCCTTCCAGCTCCTG
>NZ_JAAQQT010000218.1:0-1130 GCF_011742065.1 Aquabacterium sp. A08 | reverse complement strand
GGCGACATTCTGCAGCGGGTGCGAGAGCTGGCAGTGCAATCGGCCAACGCCTCCAACAGCGCAAGTGACCGCCAAGCCCTTCAGGCCGAAGTGGGCCAACTGGTGGCCGAACTCGATCGCATTTCGCAGACCACCGAGTTCAACGGCCAGAAGTTGCTGGACGGCTCCTTCGGCACCGCTCAGTTCCAGGTGGGCGCCAACGCCAACCAGACCATTGTGGCCACCACCGCCAACCTGCGGACGAGCGTGTACGGCAACAACCAGGTCAACGCTTCTGGTCCTGTTGCAGATGCAACGACCCTTGGCGACAACACTATTGTGGGTGGAACCATCACTGTCAACGGCTATCTCGGTTCGAAAGAAGTAGAGATCGATCCGTCAGTCAGCATGCAGACGGTGGCATCCAAAATCAATCAGGTTGCCGGCGAAACTGGTGTAACCGCCACCGCGCGAACCGATGTCAAGTTGGAGTTTGAAGCGGGCAGCTTCACGATCGACCTGAGTACGGGCGTCAAATTTGACGATACGGATGCGCTCGATGTCACGTTGCTGGAGCCTCGCTCGATCTCGTTCAAGGTCACCGACTCGACGCCAGAAGGCTTGGCAGAGGCGATCTCCGCTTTCAACGAACAGAGCTCGCGCACGGGTGTGACGGCTGCCTTGAGTGCCGACAACGAAGGCATCGTACTGACCAGTGCCTCTGGTGACAACGTCAACATCCAACTGGTAGCGGCAGACCTTGAAGATGATACTGCCACTGTCGCTCTGTCTGTTTTGAAGCTTGACGCCAATGGCAATGAACAAGCCACAGCTGTCGAATTCTTGGAGGCTGATGCAGGTGCAACTGAAGCGGTGACTAACTTCGTAGCAGTGGCAGGTAACCTGGTGCTGGATTCGCAGAAATCGTTCAGCGTACTGGACGATGCGACAGCAACTGGGCTGTTTTCTGCCACCGATGGTGCATTTGTAAATGCAGATGGTGACAATATTGATGCTGATAGCCTGTCGTCAGAATTGCAAAAAGTGGCCGATCTAGACATCACAACTTTCAGTAATGCCAGCGAAGCTCTGAAAACTGTCGACTCTGCACTGGCTTTCATCAGCGGCGAACGGGCCAAACTCGGCGCCCT
>NZ_JAAQQT010000217.1:0-576 GCF_011742065.1 Aquabacterium sp. A08 | reverse complement strand
AAAAAGACCACAAATTTCTTCTGTGCCGGCCTAGCATCGCGCCATTCGCAGTGAATCAAACAGGGGTGAGACCATGTGTGGAATCGTCGGCGCGGTGTCTGCGCGCAACGTGGTGCCGGTGCTGGTGCAGGGCCTGCAGCGGCTGGAATACCGGGGTTACGACTCGTGTGGCGTGGCGGTGTACCGCCAGGGCGACCCGGCCGGTGCGCCCGCCGGGCTGCACCGCGCCCGCAGCACCGCCCGGGTGGCCGAGCTGCAGGCCCAGGTGGCCGCCGACGGCCTGAGCGCCGGCACCGGCATCGCCCACACCCGCTGGGCCACCCACGGCGCACCGGCGGTGCACAACGCCCACCCGCACTTCAGCCACGGCCCGGGGGCCGACGCCGCGCAACGCCCGGCCCGGGTGGCGCTGGTGCACAACGGCATCATCGAAAACCACGAAGAACTGCGCGCCGAACTGCAGGCCCGCGGCTACGTGTTCGAGAGCCAGACCGACACCGAGGTGATCGCCCACCTGGTGGACGCGCTGTACGACGGCGACCTGTTCCAGGCGGTGCGCACCGCCGTGGCCCGCCT
>NZ_JAAQQT010000216.1:0-236 GCF_011742065.1 Aquabacterium sp. A08 | reverse complement strand
ATCATGGGCATCGGCCCGGCGCCGGCCACGCAGAAGGTGCTGGCCCAGACCGGCCTGACGCTGGCGCAGATGGACGTGATCGAGCTCAACGAAGCCTTTGCCGCGCAGGGTCTGGCCGTGTTGCGCCTGCTGGGCCTGCAAGACGACGACGCCCGCGTCAACGCCTGGGGCGGCGCGATTGCGCTGGGTCATCCGTTGGGGGCCTCGGGCGCCCGCCTGGCCACCACCGCCATCAA
>NZ_JAAQQT010000215.1:0-242 GCF_011742065.1 Aquabacterium sp. A08 | reverse complement strand
GAGGCCGTGGTGAAAACCGTGCAGCGCTCGGGCTTTGCCAGCTTTCTGTACCTGGAGGTGCTGGACGCTTCGTTCTCGTTCGACGGCGTGATCGGCGCCTTCGCCATCACCAAGGACGTGGTCATCATCATGCTGGGCCTGGCCATCGGCGCCATGTTCGTGCGCTCCATGACGGTGTACCTGGTCAACCGCGGCACGCTCAACCAGTACATCTACCTGGAGCACGGCGCCCACTACGCCAT
>NZ_JAAQQT010000214.1:0-450 GCF_011742065.1 Aquabacterium sp. A08 | reverse complement strand
GATGGGCTGGACGCCGAGACCCTGCGCGTGCTGGGCCTGCTGCTGGCCGAGCTGCCGGTGAAAACCGCCGCCCGCCTGGGCGCCGAGCTGACGGGCCAGCCCAAAAACGCGCTGTACCGGGCGGCGCTGGCACTCAAGGCGGCGGACTGAAGGCCGGGCGCCCTCAGGGGCGGTCTGGGCCGTCCAGCCGCTGTGGCGCCGTCGGCGCACCGGTCGGTGGCACGGCGTCGGCGTCGCGGACCTCGCGCACCTCCACGTCCACCACCCCGTGCGGGGGCGCGGCGCCCGGGCCGCGGCCCGCCGCGCCCGGCCAGACCCGCTCGGTGGCGTAGCGCTGGAACCGGCCCACGAACATCGGCGCCGTCGGGCGCCGGCCGCGCAGCAGCGCCCACAGCACGCCCAGCGCCAGCAGCACCAAGGCCAGGCCCAGCAGGGCCAGGGCCAGCACCG
>NZ_JAAQQT010000213.1:0-431 GCF_011742065.1 Aquabacterium sp. A08 | reverse complement strand
GCGCCCAGCATGGCGCAGGCGGCCGGGTTGGCGTGCCAGATGCTGCCGTGCGCGTCCACCACCAGCACGCCTTCGTTCAGCCCGGTGACGATGAGCTGGTTGACCTGCGCCTCGGCCATGGCGCGGGCGCGGCTGTGGCGGGCCTGGGCCTGTTCGCGCCAGAGGCGGGCCGCCAGCTGGTTGGCCAGCAGCGCCACCAGAAACAGCCCGGCTCCAGTGATGGCGCTTTGCACGTAATTGGCGGTGGCCTGGCCGGGGCGCAGCACCTCGCCGGAAAACGCGTCGAACAGCAGCGCCAGCGTGGCAAAGGCAGCGCTGCCCAGCGCCAGCAGCAGGGGCCCCAGAATGGACGCCAGCAGCACCGGCAGCACGAACAGGGGGGTGTAGTTGACGCCGCCTTGCTGGAAGGTTTGCAGCAGGCCGAACACCGC
>NZ_JAAQQT010000001.1:0-778 GCF_011742065.1 Aquabacterium sp. A08 | reverse complement strand
GCCCGCTCAAAGGCCGCAATGGCTTCGTCCAGTTGGCCTCGCCGGGCCGCCAGCAGCCCCAGCCCGTGGTGGGCGGTGCCGGCCAGGTCGCCCTGCGTCAATTGCAGGAACAGTGTGCGGGCCTCGGCGTCCTGGTCGGTGGCCATGAGCGAACCGGCGCGGAGCAATTGGCTGTCCGCGCTGGGGCCCCAGCGGCTGTCGTGGGCCTGCAGGTGGGCCAGTGCGGCGTAGTGCTGGGACTGGGCCTGCAGGTTGCGCACCATGTCGAGCAGACCCGCTTTTTGCACCCCTTCGATGTTGGCGGCGCCGCCGCCCGGCAGCGCGTCCGGTGCGGTGGCCCGCAACGGAGGCGGACCGGCCAGGTTGGCGCAGCCGGCCAGCGCCAGCACGAGGCCACACAGGTTCCAGCGCACCCACGGTTTTGCGTTCATTTGCCCACTCCCGCCAGACCCCGGAAGATGGCTTGCACCGCCGGACCGGCGATCACGATCATCAGCGCGGGCAGCAGGGCCGTGATCATCACCAGGGTCATCTTGACGTTGAGTTTGCCCACAATTTCACGCAGCAGCGCGCGGCGTTTTTCGCGCAGCCGGGCGGCGTACTGGCGCATGGGCTCTTGCACCGCGCCGCCGTGCTTGTCGATCTGCACCAGCAGGGTGACCAGTTCCTCCAGATCTTCCTTGCCGTACAGGCGGGTCAGCCGCCGCAGCGAGTCGGCGCGGCTGCGGCCGGCGGCGTACTGGCGGTTGGCGATGTCGAGCTCGCGGGCCAGCACCGG
>NZ_JAAQQT010000212.1:0-245 GCF_011742065.1 Aquabacterium sp. A08 | reverse complement strand
CGCAAGTCGGCGCTGGAAGCGGCCGCCCTGTACGATGAACTGGAACGCGCGGTGCAGGCGCAGGACACCGACCGGGTCCAACGCGTCTGGGCCGATGTGCAGGCCCAGGCCGCCCGGACCGTGCAGGCCCAGCAGGCCGGTTTGCTGGCCGCCCGCGTGCTGAACGCCGCCGGCCAGACCGACGCCGCCCGCCAGGCCCTGCGCGCCGTGGCCGAGAGCCCAGCCGACGCCGACGTGGCGTCCGT
>NZ_JAAQQT010000211.1:0-245 GCF_011742065.1 Aquabacterium sp. A08 | reverse complement strand
CGCAAGTCGGCGCTGGAAGCGGCCGCCCTGTACGATGAACTGGAACGCGCGGTGCAGGCGCAGGACACCGACCGGGTCCAACGCGTCTGGGCCGACATGCAGGCTCAGGCCGCCCGGACCGTGCAGGCCCAGCAGGCCGGTTTGCTGGCGGCCCGCGTGCTGAACGCCGCCGGCCAGACCGACGCCGCCCGCCAGGCCCTGCGCGCCGTGGCCGAGAGCCCAGCCGACGCCGACGTGGCGTCCGT
>NZ_JAAQQT010000210.1:0-557 GCF_011742065.1 Aquabacterium sp. A08 | reverse complement strand
GCCAAGGAAATTGGCTTTGCGGTGGTCGCCATGACGCTGACCCTGGCCGCGGTGTACGCGCCGCTGGCCTTCACGCCCGGGCGCACCGGGCGCCTCTTCGCCGAGTTCGCGCTGGCCCTGGCCGGGGCGGTGCTGGTGTCGGGCTTCGTGGCGCTGACGCTGTCGCCCATGATGTGCTCCCAGCTGCTGCGCCACAACCCCGCGCCCAACCGCTTCGACCGCGCCATGGAGGCGGGCCTGACGGGCATCACCCGTGGCTACGGCGCGTTGCTGGGTGCCGCGCTGGGGGCGCGCTGGCTGGTGGTGCTGGTCATGCTGGGCAGCGCCGCCGGCAGCGCCTGGCTGCTGCAGACCACCAAGCAGGAACTGGCCCCGATCGAGGACCGCGGCGTCATCCTCACCGTCATCAACGGCCCGGACGGCGCCACGCTGGACTACACCCGCCGCTACGCCGAGGCGGTGGAGCGCATCGGCCAGGCCTACCCCGAGTTCGACCGGATTTTTGCCAACATCGGCAACCCCTCGGTGGCCCAGGGCAACGTGTTCTTCCGCGCCAA
>NZ_JAAQQT010000022.1:0-253 GCF_011742065.1 Aquabacterium sp. A08 | reverse complement strand
TACTTGGCGTGCAGTTCCATGCCGATCTGGAAGTCGCCGGTGGGCTCGCCGTCTTTGCCCAGGCCTTGGTGGCCGGTGGCCACGCCTTGGACGGAACCATCGGCGTTGTAGATGACTTCAGACGCCGCAAAGCCAGGGAAGATCTCCACGCCCAGCGCTTCGGCCTGCTCGCCCAGCCATTTGGTCAGCGCGCCCAGGCTGATGACGTAGTTGCCGTGGTTGTGGAAGCAGTCGGGCACCAGGGCGTCGGGGG
>NZ_JAAQQT010000209.1:0-404 GCF_011742065.1 Aquabacterium sp. A08 | reverse complement strand
GCCGCTTCCCGGTTTTGCAAACGGTTTTCGATCTTGATGCCCAGCCACAGCGATTCGGCGTTGGCCAGCTCGGAATTGTTCAGGCGGCGCAGGTAAAAGCGGGCCCGCTCCGACTCACCACGCTGGTGCAGCAGCAGCGACAGGTTGTACACGGTGATCGGATTGCCCGCATCCAGCTCGAAGGATCGCAACAGGCTTTGCTCGGCCTCTTGCGTCTGACCGGCACGGGCCTGGCACACGCCCTGGGTCATCCAGGTGCGCGAGGCGGCGGCGTAGTTGGGCGACTGCAGGGCGCGCTGGAAGGCGGCGGTGGCGTCGGCGTGGCGCCCGTCCTGGCAGTACATCCAGCCCAGGTTGTGCAGGGTGTCGCCGTCGCGCGGCGCCAGGCGCAGCGCCTGCGCGAA
>NZ_JAAQQT010000208.1:0-220 GCF_011742065.1 Aquabacterium sp. A08 | reverse complement strand
GGATCGCCGCGGCCACGTCTTACAGCACGTCCAACCGCATCATGGTGCCGTTCTACGTGTACTACTCGATGTTCGGCTTCCAGCGCATCGGCGACTTGGCCTGGGCGGCGGGTGACATGCAGGCGCGCGGCTTCCTGCTGGGCGGCACCTCTGGGCGCACCACGCTGAACGGCGAAGGCCTGCAGCACGAGGACGGCCACAGCCACATCATGGCCGGCAC
>NZ_JAAQQT010000207.1:0-560 GCF_011742065.1 Aquabacterium sp. A08 | reverse complement strand
CGCATGGCTTCGCGCACCGCGTGGATGCGCTGTGGGTCCACCACGTCCAGCTGTTCGGCGATGTAGGTTTCGGCCGGCAGCGTCAGCACCAGCTCCTTGAAGGCAGCGTCCAGCGCGGGGTGGCGCAGCACGGCCTGCATGGCGGCCAGGTAGGCGTCGTCCAGTACCTCGGCCGGCACCGGGCCGATGGCCCGGATGGCCGCCAGGGCGCGGCGCAGGGCCAGGCGTTGGCCGGCTTCCCAGCGGTTGAACGGGTCGGCGTCGAAGGCCAGCAGGGTGAGCAACTGGGCATCGGTGTAGTCGTGCTCCAGCACCACGGGGGCGCTGAAGCCGCGCAGCAGCGAAGGCACCGGCTCGTGGTCCAGGTTCACGAAGGTGAAGGTTTCGCTGGCCTCGGTCAGCACCAGGGTGCGGGTGCCGTGTTCGGGCTGGCTCCAGTGGGCCAGCTGCAGCGGCAGGGCCTGACCCTGCGCGTCCAGCAGGCCCAGCGCCACCGGGATGACGAAAGGCGCCTTGACCGCCTGGCCCGGGGTGGCGGGGCAGCTCTGGCTCAGCGTCAG
>NZ_JAAQQT010000206.1:0-413 GCF_011742065.1 Aquabacterium sp. A08 | reverse complement strand
CCGCACGAGTTTTCCGAGGCCGCGCTGGCCCAGTCGCGCGGGCTGCCCGACAAGGTGCGCGCCAGCGACAAGCGTGGCCGCATCGACCTGACCGATGTGCCGCTGGTGACCATCGACGGCGAAGACGCGCGTGATTTCGACGACGCGGTCTATTGCGAACCGGCCAAGGTCGGGCGCGGCAAGGGCTGGCGCCTGCTGGTGGCCATCGCCGACGTGAGCCACTACGTGGAGACCGGCTCGCCCATCGACGTGGACGCCTACGACCGCGCCACCAGCGTGTACTTCCCGCGCCGCGTCATCCCGATGCTGCCCGAGAAACTGTCCAACGGCCTGTGCTCGCTCAACCCCGAGGTGGAGCGCCTGTGCATGGTCTGCGACATGATGGTCAACGCCAAGGGCGAGGTCCAGGCCTA
>NZ_JAAQQT010000205.1:0-212 GCF_011742065.1 Aquabacterium sp. A08 | reverse complement strand
ATGCCCAGGTGGCGGAATTGGTAGACGCACTAGTTTCAGGTACTAGCGCTGAGAGGCGTGGAGGTTCGAGTCCTCTCCTGGGCACCAAATTAGCAAAAGGCTTGCAGCAATGCAAGCCTTTTTTGCTTTCTGGCCCGGGTTTGGGCTTGTCCACCTTTGCATCAGGCAGAGCGCCTGCCGGCGCCCCGCCCACGCGCTCACACCGGCTGACC
>NZ_JAAQQT010000204.1:0-220 GCF_011742065.1 Aquabacterium sp. A08 | reverse complement strand
GTGCCGGCCATGATGTGGCTGTGGCCGTCCTCGTGCTGCAGGCCTTCGCCGTTCAGCGTGGTGCGCCCAGAGGTGCCGCCCAGCAGGAAGCCGCGGGCCTGCATGTCACCCGCCGCCCAGGCCAGGTCGCCGATGCGCTGGAAGCCGAACATCGAGTAGTACACGTAGAACGGCACCATGATGCGGTTGGACGTGCTGTAAGACGTGGCCGCGGCGATCC
>NZ_JAAQQT010000203.1:0-247 GCF_011742065.1 Aquabacterium sp. A08 | reverse complement strand
AACGGTAAGTGGACGGGTGTCGGTGCCAGCCGATGCCCCGCTTTCGTCTCCCAGCCACTGGGCGCCCCATGGGTGCCTGGGAAGGCGACGACGGTTGATTCCACCAGCCCGGATACCGGCCAACGAGGTGGTGGTGCGTCCGCAGGGTGCGCCGCCGTGACGCCCATGCACCGTCGGGGAAGGCGGTGAGGGCACACACCGTTTGTTTTTTGCAATGAAATCCCTTTCTGTTGCGACCCGCGTGACG
>NZ_JAAQQT010000202.1:0-416 GCF_011742065.1 Aquabacterium sp. A08 | reverse complement strand
CCGCACCACCACCGTGCGCGGGCTGTGCCCGGCCTGGAAGGTGATCTCGTCGCCCACCTTCGGTTCGCGCGAGGCTTTGGCGACCTGGCCGTTGATGCGCACCCGGCCCTTGTCGATCTCGTCGCCGGCCAGGCTGCGGGTTTTGAAAAAGCGCGCCGCCCAGAGCCATTTGTCCAGGCGGATTTTGTCAGGCCCGTCCAGCGTTTTCATGCGCTTGTGGCCCAGGGTCAGACGGTGGCGCCCAGTGCGCGGGCCCGCTGGCGGGTGCGCTCGGCCTCGGTGGCGTCCGGCAGGGCCTGGGTGGGCCAGCCGGCCAGGTGCCGTTCGCACAGGTCGGCCAGGGCGCGCATGCCGGGCGCGCTGTCGTTCAGGCAGGGGATGTAGTGGAACTCGCGGCCGCCGGCGTGCAGGAAGGC
>NZ_JAAQQT010000201.1:0-488 GCF_011742065.1 Aquabacterium sp. A08 | reverse complement strand
TGGAAGTCGCCGGTGGGCTCGCCGTCTTTGCCCAGGCCCTGGTGGCCGGTGGCCACGCCTTGGACGGAACCGTCGGCGTTGTAGATGACTTCGGACGCGGCAAAGCCGGGGAAGATCTCCACGCCCAGGCTTTCCGCCTGCTCACCCAGCCATTTGGTCAAGGCGCCCAGGCTGATGACGTAGTTGCCGTGGTTGTGGAAGCAGTCGGGCACCAGGGCATCGGGGGTCTTGGTGGCGCCGCCCTCTTTCAAGAACAGCACTTCGTCGCCGGTGACGGGCTGGTTCAGCGGGGCGCCCAGTTCTTTCCAGTTGGGCAGCAGCTCGTTCAAGGCGATGGGGTCCATCACGGCGCCGGACAAAATGTGCGCGCCGGGCTCGGAGCCTTTCTCCAGCACGCACACGCCGATCTCGGTCCCGCGCTCGGCGGCCAGTTGCTTCAAGCGGATGGCGGTGGCCAGCCCGCCCGGGCCGCCGCCGACGACGACCAC
>NZ_JAAQQT010000200.1:0-242 GCF_011742065.1 Aquabacterium sp. A08 | reverse complement strand
GGCGACACCCCGGGCTGGGGCTTTCAGCTGGCGCTGGAGGTGGTGGCCGCCCTGCACGCCGAACGCCAGGCGCAGCGCGCCGGCCTGACGCCGGCAGCGCTGGCCCAGGCCCTGAAGGTGGACCCGCTGCAGCTGGCCGGTTCGGTGGAAACCCTGCTGGCGCTGGGTTGGGTTGGCCAGTTGGCGGGCGACGAGGCCCCGCTGGTGCTGCTGGTGGACCCGGCGGCGGTGCCCCTGGCCCC
>NZ_JAAQQT010000199.1:0-236 GCF_011742065.1 Aquabacterium sp. A08 | reverse complement strand
GCCCATGCCGGCCCAGGCCGCGCTGAGCGATGCCGACGCCAAGACCCTGGCCGCCTGGATCCTGGCCGGCGCGCCCGACAAGTGAGCCTGGCCCCCCGCGCCCCCACCCCCGAATTTTTCAGGAGTCCGACATGAACCAGAAACGCCGCACCGTTCTCAAGAGCACGGGAGCGATGGCCACGCTGCTGTCGCTGGGCCTTGTGACGGCCGAACAGGCCCAGGCCGCCGGCCGCGCC
>NZ_JAAQQT010000198.1:0-535 GCF_011742065.1 Aquabacterium sp. A08 | reverse complement strand
TACTTGGCGTGCAGTTCCATGCCGATCTGGAAGTCGCCGGTGGGCTCGCCGTCTTTGCCCAGGCCTTGGTGGCCGGTGGCCACGCCTTGGACGGAGCCGTCGGCGTTGTAGATGACTTCAGACGCGGCAAAGCCGGGGAAGATCTCCACGCCCAGGCTTTCGGCCTGCTCGCCCAGCCATTTGGTCAGCGCACCCAGGCTGATGACGTAGTTGCCGTGGTTGTGGAAGCAGTCGGGCACCAGGGCGTCGGGGGTCTTGGTGGCGCCGCCCTCTTTCAGGAACAGCACTTCGTCGCCTGTGACGGGCTGGTTCAGGGGCGCGCCCAGCTCTTTCCAGTTGGGCAGCAGCTCGTTCAAGGAGATGGGGTCCATCACCGCGCCGGAGAGGATGTGGGCACCGGGCTCGGAGCCTTTTTCCAAGACGCACACGCCTAGCTCGGCCCCGCGCTCGGCGGCCAGTTGCTTCAAGCGGATGGCGGTGGCCAGCCCGCCCGGGCCGCCGCCGACGACGACCACGTCGTAGTCCATGGCCTCGC
>NZ_JAAQQT010000197.1:0-566 GCF_011742065.1 Aquabacterium sp. A08 | reverse complement strand
AGTGCCTTGAGGGATCTGGGCGGCAAGGCCAAAGCCAAATCCGTCCGGGACACCATCGTCAACCAGCTGATGGATGAACAAGAAGTCCTGGACGAGTCCGAAGTCGCCAACGGTGAGGCCAAGTACCAGAACGACATCCGCTGGGCCAGATTCCACCTGGTCAACGCCGGCAAGCTGGAGACGACGGACGTCTCAGGTCACGGCGTGTGGCAATTGACCCCGGAGGGCTGGCAGATGCCCCTGGATCCGGCCACGGCCGCCGCCATCTGCGGCAAGGGCAGTGCCACCGAGCAGACGGGCAGCATTCCCTCTCCACTGCAGGATGAACTGCCCGGTATCGATCAAGGTGATCTGGCCCTGAAGAACCTGCTGGTCCAGATGCCCGATGCCGCCTTCGAACGCCTGTGTGCCGCCATCATGGTGGCCAACAACGCCGATGAGACGGTGGTGACGGGCAAGGCCAACGACGGCGGGATCGACGGCACCGCCACCTACTCGGTGGACGAGCTGAAACTCATCACCTTTCGGGTGGCCTGGCAGTGCAAGCGCTATGGCACCGACAACAA
>NZ_JAAQQT010000196.1:0-859 GCF_011742065.1 Aquabacterium sp. A08 | reverse complement strand
GACATCCTGCACGACCTGGGCGCCATCAGCATCATGAGCAGCGACAGCCAGGCCATGGGCCGGGTGGGCGAGGTCATCTGCCGCACCTGGCAGACGGCGCACAAGATGAAGCTGCAGCGCGGCTGGCTGGCCCCCACGCCGTGCCGCTCCGAAAAGGTCGAACAGCGCGACCGCAACGACAACTTCCGCGTCAAGCGCTACATCGCCAAATACACCCTCAACCCCGCCATTGCGCACGGCGTCAGCCACGAAGTCGGTTCGGTCGAGGTGGGCAAGTGGGCCGACCTGGTGCTGTGGAAGCCGGCCTTCTTCGGCATCAAGCCCGCGCTCATCCTCAAGGGCGGCATGATCGCCGCCGCCGCCATGGGCGACCCCAACGCCTCCATCCCCACGCCGCAGCCGGTGCACTACCGGCACATGTTCGGCGCCTTCGGCGGGGCCTTGCACAAAACCTCGCTCACCTTCGTGTCGCAGGCCGGCTTGGCCGCGGGCATCGGCCAGCGCTTTGGCCTGCAAAAGCCGCTGGTGGCCGTGAAAGGTTGCCGCACCGTGGGCAAGCGCGACATGGTGCTCAACGACTATGCGCCGCGCATGGACATCGACGCGCAAAACTACCAGGTGCGCGCCGACGGCCAGTTGCTGGTGTGCGAACCCGCCGCCGTGCTGCCGCTGGCCCAGCGCTACTGCCTGTTCTGACGCGGCACCCAGCCCCTCCACGAATGACCGACATGCTCCACGCCACCCGCTGCATCCCCCAAGGCCAGGGCCTGGCCCCGGTGCTGCTGAACCGGGCGGCCAGCGTCACGCTGGACTGGGACCAGCGCCAGAAAAGCCGCTTCGACTGCGTCGACTCCCAGGG
>NZ_JAAQQT010000195.1:0-554 GCF_011742065.1 Aquabacterium sp. A08 | reverse complement strand
CGGCCGCTGCCCGTGCCCGACGGCGTGACCGTGCGGCACGCCGACGACGCGCTGCTGGTGCTGGACAAGCCCGCCGGCCTGCTCTCGGTGCCCGGGCGCGGGCCCGAGCACGCCGACTGCCTGAGCGCCCGCGTGCAGGCCCGGTACCCCGACGCGCTGGTGGTGCACCGGCTGGACATGGCCACCTCCGGCCTGGTGGTGATGGCGCGCGGCCTTGAAGCCCAGCGCCGCCTGAGCCGCGCCTTCGCCGAGCGCCGGGTGCACAAGCGCTACATCGCGGTGGTGGCCGGCCAGCCCGACCCGGCCGGGGCCGACGCCGACGGCTGGTGCGACATCCACCTGCCGCTGATCGTCGATTGGCCGAACCGCCCCAAAAGCAAGGTGGACGTCGCGCTGGGCAAACCCAGCCACACGCGCTGGCGCCTGGCGCCCGACGCGCCCCCCGCGGTGGCAGGGGCAGCGGCAGGACCCACCGCCCGGCTGGAACTGGAACCTGTGACCGGCCGCTCGCACCAGTTGCGGGTGCACCTGCAGGCGCTGGGTCACCCCATACT
>NZ_JAAQQT010000194.1:0-266 GCF_011742065.1 Aquabacterium sp. A08 | reverse complement strand
TCGATCGAGATGGCCTTCAACGCCGGGGCCACCGACTTCATCACCAAACCCATCAACTGGCCGCTGTTGACCGAGCGCGTCCGCTACGCCCTGCGTACCGGGCACCTCAACCGCGAGGTGCGCCGCAGCCGTCTGCGCGAGGCGGCGGTGCGCCGGGTGGCGGGTCTGGGACATTGGGAATGGAGCCTGGACAGCGGTGCCCTGGACTGGTCCGACGAGCTGGAACTGCTCACCGGGGTGGCCGCCCACCAGCTGCGCGACCTGTC
>NZ_JAAQQT010000193.1:0-458 GCF_011742065.1 Aquabacterium sp. A08 | reverse complement strand
CGCGGCTTCCTGCTGGGCGGCACCTCTGGGCGCACCACGCTGAACGGCGAAGGCCTGCAGCACGAGGACGGCCACAGCCACATCATGGCCGGCACGATTCCGAACTGCATTTCCTACGACCCCACGTTTGCCCACGAGGTGGCGGTGATCCTGCACCATGGCTTGAAGCGCATGGTGGAAAAGCAGGACAACGTCTTCTACTACCTGACGCTGCTGAACGAAAACTACGCCATGCCCGGCCTGACCGCCGGCACCGAAGAGCAGATCATCAAGGGCATGTACCTGTGCAAGGAAGGCGCCAAGCTGACCCCGCGCGTGCAACTGCTGGGTTCGGGCACCATCTTGCGCGAGAGCATCGCCGCCCAAGCGTTGCTGGAAAAGGACTGGGGCGTGGCCGCCAACGTGTGGAGCTGCCCGAGCTTCAACGAACTGACCCGCGATGGCCAGGACGCCGAGCG
>NZ_JAAQQT010000192.1:0-591 GCF_011742065.1 Aquabacterium sp. A08 | reverse complement strand
GCGGCGTCGCTCAGGCCATCCAGCGCCTTCAGGCCGGCCCGCAGCAGCTCGCTCTTTTTCACCGCCAGCGACAGGCCCAGCGCCCGGGTCTTGAGCGCGTCGAGTCGCGCGTACTCGTCTTTGGGCATGCAGAAGCTGTCCCGCACCAGCTTCATTTTCTTGGGCTTGTCGGCGTCGCGTGGTTTTTGGCTCATGGGGCACTGGAGAAGAAGTGGATCTTGCTAACAGTGTATACCGTTTTTATGGTTTTTGGGGTGACTTTGACGGTCCGGCCTGTTGGCCGCAGTTGGGGTGCTCGCTGTAAATGGGTGCCCGCGGCGCGTGCCAGACCATCCCGGAACACACCGGGCACGCTGACGCGCAGTGGCACGTGCCTGGGCGGCTGTGGGTCAAGTGGGGCGACAAGAGAGGCAGTCGGTGGTGATCGGCCGTGGGGCGTGGCCGTCAAGGCGGGCCCGGAAACAACAAAGCCCCAGCAAGTGGGGCTTTGGGTGACCGATGTGTCAAAGAATTCCTGGTCGGGGTGAGAGGATTCGAACCTCCGGCCTCTACGTCCCGAACGTAGCGCTCTACCAGGCTAAGCTACACCCC
>NZ_JAAQQT010000191.1:0-467 GCF_011742065.1 Aquabacterium sp. A08 | reverse complement strand
ACCCTGGGCCGCCGGCCGTACAACGACATCGTGGTGGACAACCTGGCGGTGAGCGGCGAACACGCGGTCTTCGTGCGGCACCCGGACGGGTTGGAGGTGCAGGACCTGCACAGCACCAACGGCACCTACCTGAACGGCAAGGCGGTGGTGTCGGCCCGGGTCGGCGCGGGCGACCTGCTGGAAATCGGCCGCTACCAGATGCGGGTGCTGCCCGACGCGACCGACAGCGCCCCGGCCGAGGCGCCTCCGACCGCGCCCGCCAGCGCGGCCGCCCAGGAGCCCCCTTTGGCCGCCCCCGCGCCGGCCCAGACGGCGACCCCAGCGGCGGCCGCGCCCGCGGCAGCACGCATCCAGGTGCTCAACGGCCCGGCGGCGGGCAAGGCCATGACGCTGACCAAGGTCGTCACCACCCTGGGCAAGCCCGGGGTGGCGGTGGCCGCCATCAACCACCGGGGCGATGGCTACAC
>NZ_JAAQQT010000190.1:0-329 GCF_011742065.1 Aquabacterium sp. A08 | reverse complement strand
CGCGCCTCGTCCACCCGCGCGGCCGGCGCCTGGCCCATGGCCTGCGCGGCGTCGAGGATGGGGCGGTAGCCGGTGCAGCGGCACAGGTTGCCCGACAGGTCGGCCTGTGCGGTGGCCCGGTCAACGGCCTGGCCGCGCGCGCAGCGGTTCTGGTACAGGCCGAACAGGCTCATGACAAAGCCGGGGGTGCAAAAGCCGCACTGGCTGCCGTGCGCGTCCAGCAAGGCCTGTTGCGCCGGGTGCAGCGCGGCGCCCTGGCGGTCGATCAGCGGGTCGCAGGCCAGGTCGGCGGCCGTCCACAGCGCCTGGCCGTGCACCGCGTGGGCCAG
>NZ_JAAQQT010000189.1:0-255 GCF_011742065.1 Aquabacterium sp. A08 | reverse complement strand
CAGCGGGTGAGCGAAGTGCGCGGTGAGTTCCATGCCATCGACACGGCACTGGCGCGCCTGCAGCCGGGCGACCTGTGCCTCATCCTGATCGACCAAGTGCAGGAGGCGCTGGACCACATCGCCCAGCGGGTCGCGCAGAGCGCGGCCGGCTGAAGCCCGGCTGGTTCGGGGTTCAGCCCCAGAACAGCAGCGCCTCGCGGCCCTGCACCAGCAGGTCCACGGGCTGGCCCACCGGCAACACCACCTTGGTGGGCA
>NZ_JAAQQT010000188.1:0-574 GCF_011742065.1 Aquabacterium sp. A08 | reverse complement strand
GAAGCGCTTGCGCGCCTGCTCGTCGGTCATCAGGTCGACGTAGCGCTGGCGGTACTTGATTTCCTGGTCGTGGATGCCGTGGAACTTGTCCGGCAAGGGGCGCAGGCTCTTGGTCACCAGGCGCACCCGGTCCGCGTGGAGGGTCAGCTCGCCCATCTTGGTTTTGAACAGCACGCCCTCGGCCGCGACGATGTCACCCAGGTCCCAGTGCTTGAAGGCCTCCAGCACCTCGGCGC
This sequence comes from Aquabacterium sp. A08, assembly GCF_011742065.1. Classification (NCBI taxonomy): domain Bacteria; kingdom Pseudomonadati; phylum Pseudomonadota; class Betaproteobacteria; order Burkholderiales; family Sphaerotilaceae; genus Aquabacterium; species Aquabacterium sp. A08. The sequence continues at coordinate 338 of NZ_JAAQQT010000188.1, read as the reverse complement.
CCACGCTTTCCAGGTTCAGGTAGATCTGGATGCGGCCGCCGGACGGCCCGAAGGACGAGTCCTGCAACGTGGCGAAGCTGGCTTTGCCCATGACGCGCTTGAGCATCATGCGGCCGGCCACGCTGGCGCGCGCCTTCAGCGGCTCCAGCATTTCCTTGCTCATGCCGTCGTACTCGGCGAACAGGTCGGCCGCCTTGTGCTGCGGCTTGACGTCGTTCGGGAACGCCGGACCGGCGCCGGCGCGCTGCGCCTCGCGCAGGGCCTTGAGCTTCTCGCGGCGCTCGGCGATGAGGTGGTTGTCGTCGGTGACCGGGGCGGCGTGGGTGTCTGGCGTCATG
>NZ_JAAQQT010000021.1:0-613 GCF_011742065.1 Aquabacterium sp. A08 | reverse complement strand
TTGCCGCCCTGCGCCGCTGGAAAGACGGTTTCCGCTGACCCCGGCCGGGCTGGGCAAGGTCTCGCCCCTGCCCGATAATGTCTCAGCCCTGTCCCTGCCCGTTTGCGCCCATGAAGTTCCACTGCCTGTCGCTGCCCCTCCTGAGCGCCCTGCTGACCACCGCCTGCACCACCCTGCCGCCCGCCGGCGTTTCCGACGCCGCCACACCGCGCCCCAGCCCAGCCACACCGCACGACACGCCGGCCCCGCGCGGACCGGCCGTCATTCCGTCTGGCCCGCTGCAGACCCTGTCCGTGGCGCCCAGCGCACCCAGCGTGCCGGCGGTGGCGCCCCTGGAGGCCCCGAAAGACCTGTGGGAACGCGTGCGGCGCGGCTTTGCCATGCCCGACCTCGACAACGCCGGCGTGCGCGAGCGCGAGCAGTGGTACGCCCAACGCCCGGACTACATCCAGCGCATGACCGAACGGGGCAGCAAGTACCTGTTCCACATCGTCGAGGAACTGGAGCGGCGCAACCTTCCCCAGGAACTGGCCCTGCTGCCCTTCATTGAAAGTGCCTTCAACCCGCAGGCCGTCTCACACGCCAAGGCCGCCGGCATGTGGCAGTTCATGCC
>NZ_JAAQQT010000020.1:0-613 GCF_011742065.1 Aquabacterium sp. A08 | reverse complement strand
TTGCCGCCCTGCGCCGCTGGAAAGACGGTTTCCGCTGACCCCGGCCGGGCTGGGCAAGGTCTCGCCCCTGCCCGATAATGTCTCAGCCCTGTCCCAGCCCGTTTGCGCCCATGAAGTTCCACCGCCTGTCGCTGCCCCTCCTGAGCGCCCTGCTGACCACCGCCTGCACCACCCTGCCGCCCGCCAGCGTTTCCGACGCCACCGCGACGCGCCCCAGCCCTGCCACACCGCACGACGCGCCGGCCCCGCGGGGGCCGGCCGTCATTCCGTCTGGCCCGCTGCAGACCCTGTCCGTCGCGCCCAGCGCACCCAGCCTGCCGGCGGTGGCGCCCCTGGTGGCCCCGCAAGACCTGTGGGAACGCGTGCGCCGCGGCTTTGCCATGCCGGACCTGGACAACGCCGGCGTGCGCGAGCGCGAACAGTGGTACGCCAACCGCCCAGACTACATCCAGCGCATGACCGAACGGGGCAGCAAGTACCTGTTCCACATCGTCGAGGAACTGGAGCGGCGCAACCTGCCCCAGGAACTGGCCCTGCTGCCCTTCATTGAAAGTGCCTTCAACCCGCAGGCCGTCTCACACGCCAAGGCCGCCGGCATGTGGCAGTTCATGCC
>NZ_JAAQQT010000187.1:0-389 GCF_011742065.1 Aquabacterium sp. A08 | reverse complement strand
CAGACGCCGGCCACCAGGTGCGCCGGGATGGCGCCCACCGCGTCGTCGATGCGGTGGCGCAGCAGGGCCTCGCTGGCCCAGGCCATCAGGCCGGCGCCCACCGCGCCGACCAGCAGCGCCTCCAGCGGCGACACCGCGTGGGCCCCGGCGGTGACGGCCACCAGCCCGGCGATCAGGCCGTTGATGAGGTACATCGTCTCGTAGTAGCCGTGCCAGACGCGGCCCAGCACCAGCCCGGTGGCGCAGCCGGCGGTGGCGGCCAGGGTGGTGTTGACGAGGATGCCCGGCACCGCGTCGGTGAAGCCCAGCGTGCTGCCGCCGTTGAAGCCGATCCAGCCGAAAAACAGCAACAGGCAGCCCAGCATGGCCAGCGGCAGGTTGCCGGCGGG
>NZ_JAAQQT010000186.1:0-398 GCF_011742065.1 Aquabacterium sp. A08 | reverse complement strand
TACCTGCGCGACGACGTGGTGCGCGACGAGGACGTGCGGGTGGCCTACACCTGGGTGCCGCGCGGCCTCAACCTCGACCAGCTGGTGCTGATGCAGGTGGCCGAAACCCGCGGCAAACGCTCCAAGCTGGCGACCGAGATCATCAAGGGCGTGATGGTGCCGCAATTCATCATCCTGCCGCTGGCGGTGTTGCTGGTGTGGCTGGCGCTGGTGCGCGGCATCCGCCCGCTGAACGACCTGGAGCAGCGCATCCGCGCGCGCAAACCCGACGACCTCAGCCCGATCGAGAACGACCACGTGCCGCAGGAGGTGGCGCCGCTGGTGTCCTCCATCAACGACCTGCTGGACCGGCTGAAAAGCTCGCTGAGCAACCAGAAGCGCTTCCTGGCCGACGCCGC
>NZ_JAAQQT010000185.1:0-267 GCF_011742065.1 Aquabacterium sp. A08 | reverse complement strand
TCGGAGCATTGGCCGCCACGTTGACGCTGGCAATGTTGGTCACGCTCGCACCATCCGCACCCTGGGTGTCTGCACCAGCCGCACCACTGGTCGTGCCCACGCCCGTGATCACGTTGCCCGTCTCGGCCGTGAACTGATTGGCCGCCACACTGTCCGTGTCGTGACGTGCCACCGGCTCGTCATCAACGATGTTGATGACCAGGTTGCCGGCCGGCGCAGAATCACCATCCGCGTCCGTCACCACCACCGCGAAACTCACATTGGTGT
>NZ_JAAQQT010000184.1:0-314 GCF_011742065.1 Aquabacterium sp. A08 | reverse complement strand
GACGTAAGCCTGGGCGGTCGCCCCACCCCCCAACAAAAACCTGGCAGAGAGCAATCCATGAAAACCCCCCTGACCCTCCTGGAACAACACGGCCCGCGCGAGGCCATGGACTACGACGTGGTCGTCGTCGGCGGCGGCCCGGGCGGGCTGGCCACCGCCATCCGCTTGAAGCAGCTGGCCGCCGAGCGCGGGGCCGAGATTGGCGTGTGCGTCTTGGAAAAAGGCTCCGAGCCCGGTGCCCACATCCTCTCCGGCGCGGTGATGGACCCCATCGCCTTGAACGAGCTGCTGCCCAACTGGAAAGAACTGGGCGC
>NZ_JAAQQT010000183.1:0-274 GCF_011742065.1 Aquabacterium sp. A08 | reverse complement strand
GGCGCGGCCGGCGGCCTGGGCCTGTTCGGCCGTCACAAGGCCCAGCGACAGCAGCGTGGCCATCGCTCCCGTGCTCTTGAGAACGGTGCGGCGTTGGGTGTGTAGGGTCATGGGTCGGGTCTCCGGTTCGGTCGGGGCGGACCACAATGGCACACGCCCAAGCAGCTTTCAGCTTAAATCAAGGTGCGGTGTTGCACATTGGTACAAATACTGAATGCTTATATTCTATAAACCGAATGAAAGACCCGGGTCCGGCCAGGGCCTCCCCAGGCCC
>NZ_JAAQQT010000019.1:0-985 GCF_011742065.1 Aquabacterium sp. A08 | reverse complement strand
GCGCTGGACGGCACCTTTGTGAAGGTGGTGGCCTGGTACGACAACGAGTGGGGCTACGCCGCCAAGTGCCTGGACATGGTGCGGGTGGTGTCCCGCTGAGCCCCGGACGGGCACCGACGCCAAAAGCGCCCTGCGGGGCGCTTTTTTGTGCCCGTGGCCGGGCGCGATGGCGCTCGAATCAGTGCTGGTGGCCGTGGGCGCCGTGGGCGTGGCCGTGGGCCACTTCCTCGGGGGAGGCGGCGCGCACCTCCAGCACCTGCAGGGCAAAACGCAGCGTCTTGCCGGCGTGGGGGTGGTTGCCGTCCAGGATCACCTGGGGGCCTTTGACCTTGACCACGGTGAAGATGCGTTCGTGCCCGCCGTCGGCCACCCCGCGCAGGGTGCCGCCAACCTTGACACCGGGCGGAAAATCCTTTTTGGCTATGGTCTGTACCAGGGCTTCGTCGCGCTCACCGAAAGCGTCGGCCGGGGCCAGTTCGACGGTGGTGGCAAAGCCCACGGCCTGGCCTTCCAGTGCCGCTTCCAGCTTCTCGAAGGTGTTGCCGTAGCCGCCGTGCAGGTAGGCCATGGGGGCGTCGCTGGCTTCGAGCAGCTGGCCCTGGGTGTCGCTCACCCGGTAGCTCAGGGTGACGACGGTGTCTTTGGCGATCAACATGGTGCGCTCCGCAAAAAGAGGGTGATTGTGCCTGCGCCGGCGGCCGCGCCTGGCGCGCTCAAGGGCAGCGCTGCAAGGGCTGGCCGGCGAGCACCCCGGTGGCGGCGATCTGGCGCCGCTGGGCTTCGGTCAGGGTGGGCAGGCGCAGGGTGTGGCTGCGGACCTCCTGGCGCTCCTGCACCACGCGCACGCCGTCCACCCCGCGCAGCACGGCGGCGGCCAGGGCGCGGCGGGCCGCTTCCTCGGTGGAGTAGGTGCCCAGGGCCAGGCCGGGTTGCAGGGCGGGGGTGTTCACCTCGCGGTGGTCGATCTGGGCCTGGCGCAGCTCGG
>NZ_JAAQQT010000182.1:0-324 GCF_011742065.1 Aquabacterium sp. A08 | reverse complement strand
GAAGTGGCCTTCCAGCAGGTCGCCCAGCGCGGCGGGGGCGTGTACCTTGAAGGTCTGCGGCTCGGGGTACAACTCCTGTTCGGACGGGGCGAACAACACGTCGCAGCCGTGGGCGGCCAGCTGCTCGCAGTCGGCGGCCAGGGTGCGGGGGTAGGTGTCGAAGTCCTCGTGCGGCAAAAACTGCAGCCGGTTGACGAAGATGCTGGCCACGGTCACGTCGCCCAGCGGCTTTGCCTGGCGCACCAGGGCCAGGTGCCCGGCGTGCAGGTTGCCCATGGTGGGCACGAAGGCGGGCGCGTCGAAGCGGGCCAGCACCTGGCGCAG
>NZ_JAAQQT010000181.1:0-866 GCF_011742065.1 Aquabacterium sp. A08 | reverse complement strand
CGCCGCGCACCTGCACCTCGGTCTCGTCGGCCCGGCCGACCACCACCGTCAGCGGCAGGTCGCTGGAAAAGGCCACCTGCTCGCCGGCTTGCAGACCACGCTGCAGCAGCACCCGGCCCGACGCCCCCGTGACCTGGACCCAGCTGGCGCCACGGGCGCGCAGCTGCAGCACACCCGAGGGCGGGGCCGGCGTGCCCAGGCCAGGCACAGCGCCCCCCGCCGCCTCGGCAGCGGTCGGAGCGGCGGGCGGGATGGCGGTCGGAAGCAACGGGGTGGGGGTAGCGTCTGGCACAGCAACCGGGGCAGGCAACGGGTTGGACTCCTGCACAGACGGCTCAGGAGCAACGGCCACTGCCGAAGCTGGCGAAAGAACCGGCAGCGCCGGATCGGCGACCGGTTCGACCGCTGTGGCGGGGACAGCGGCCGGCTCGGCCACCGGGGTGTCGGCCTGGGGCGGCAACAAGAACCAGAGCGTCACCGCCACCACGACCACCAGCACGGCCAGGGCGTTGGCCCAGGGCAGGCGCGACGGCCCCACCTTGGCGCTGCCGCCGCCCAGCAGCGGCGTCTGGCGGGTGGGCATGGGGGCGTTGAGCGCACTCTCGGGGTGGCCCAGACGCACCGCCGCCGAAGCCGGCAGCGCCGCCAGCACCGGCGCCGGATCGATCTTGAGGACCCGGCAGACGCTGGACGCCAGGGCGCGGGCAAAGGTCGTGTCGGGCAGGTCGTGGTAGCGCCCTTCTTCCAGCGCTTCCAGGCGCTGAACCGGCACCTTCAGCATGGCCGCCAGGGCCGGCAGGGCCAGCCCCGCCCGCTCGCGCGCCTGGCGCAACGCGGTCTGGGGCAACAGGTTCGGCGCGGTCGCC
>NZ_JAAQQT010000180.1:0-271 GCF_011742065.1 Aquabacterium sp. A08 | reverse complement strand
ACGGCCTGCGCGAACGCCTGACCCAGGGTGATGCCGATGTCCTCCACCGTGTGGTGGCCGTCGATGTGCAGGTCGCCCTCGCAGCGCACGTCCAGATCGATCAGGCCGTGGCGCGCGATCTGCTCCAGCATGTGGTCCAGAAAACCGATGCCGCTGTGCAGCGACGACCGCCCCGTGCCGTCCAGGTTGACGCGGGCGGTGATGCGGGTTTCGAGGGTGTTGCGGGTGACGTCGGCTTGCCGCATGAGGGCCAGGGCTTCCAAGAGCGATT
>NZ_JAAQQT010000179.1:0-302 GCF_011742065.1 Aquabacterium sp. A08 | reverse complement strand
GCCACCCCGGTGGAACTGCTGCGCGGTGGCCGTTACGACGAGGTGGGCGCGGTGTTCGGCCGCAAGCGTCCGGCCGCCGGCTTCAGCCTGGACGTCAAGGAACTGGTCCAGGCGCTGTCGGTGCCGCCATTGCAGCCCGCCATCCGCGCGCCCTGGGGCAGCGACGCGGGCCTGCGAGCGGCCATTGCCGCCTTGCGCGCGGCCGGTGAAACCGTGGTCTGCGCCTTGCCCGGCCCCGGCCACGAGGTCGACGAATTCCACTGCAACCGCACCCTGGTGGAGCGTGCAGGTGCCTGGGTGGT
>NZ_JAAQQT010000178.1:0-302 GCF_011742065.1 Aquabacterium sp. A08 | reverse complement strand
GCCACCCCGGTGGAACTGCTGCGCGGTGGCCGTTACGACGAGGTGGGCGCGGTGTTCGGCCGCAAGCGTCCGGCCGCCGGCTTCAGCCTGGACGTGAAGGAACTGGTCCAGGCGCTGTCGGTGCCGCCATTGAAGCCCGCCATCCGCGCGCCCTGGGGCAGCGACGCGGGCCTGCGGGCGGCCATTGCCGCCTTGCGCGCGGCCGGCGAAACCGTGGTCTGCGCCTTGCCCGGCCCCGGCCACGAGGTCGACGAATTCCACTGCAACCGCACCCTGGTGGAGCGTGCAGGTGCCTGGGTGGT
>NZ_JAAQQT010000177.1:0-639 GCF_011742065.1 Aquabacterium sp. A08 | reverse complement strand
TTGAAAGCCACCGTTCAGGGCTGGAAGGTGAAGTGCAGCGTGCCGTTGGGCCAGAGGTGCTGGTAGCGGTCGCCCACCCGTTGCACCAGGCCGCAACCGGCGTAGTCCCAGCGGCGCCATTCCAGGCACAGCGTGGAGCCTTCCACCCGCCACTTGCCCGAATCGGAGCTTCCCTTGTTGTTGCCGTAGAGCGTGCCGTTCTCGCGGAACTGCAGTTGCACCGGGCCCCACTGCACGTTGTCGGTGTGCAGGCGTTGGCCACTGACCAGCGCCACCAGCGCGGCGTTCTCCACCGGCACCGGCTCGGCGGGCGGGGTTTGGGCGGCGCTTAGGGCGGCGCCGGTCAGGGCCAGGACGGCCAGCGCGCGTCGGGCGGTCAGATGGCGGGTGGGCCAGGCGTTCATGAGCAAGCTCCAAACATCAGAGGGGTGGGTGCCGTGGCACGGCATCGGCTTCAGCATAGCCCGTTCCATGGGGTTGACCATCCCCTGTTTGGGGGAGTTGCGGTGTAGGAATTTGCCTGACACGCCACCGCCACTTGCCCGACACGCCGAACAGCCGTTTTCCGATTCAAGGTTTAAAGGGGGAATTTCACAATCCATTTCAACGAATCAACGTTTTTCGGGCTGTGTTAGCCGA
>NZ_JAAQQT010000176.1:0-377 GCF_011742065.1 Aquabacterium sp. A08 | reverse complement strand
ATCGGCGGCTACGGCATCGCCAAGGCGCTGGTGCTGGAGGCGATTGCCGCGGGCAAGCACGTGGTCACCGCCAACAAGGCGCTGCTGGCCGTGCACGGCACCGAAATTTTTGCCGCCGCGCAAGCCAAAGGCGTGATGGTGGCGTTCGAGGCCGCCGTGGCCGGGGGCATCCCCATCATCAAGGCGCTGCGCGAAGGCCTGACCGCCAACCAGATCCAGTGGGTGGCCGGCATCATCAACGGCACCACCAACTTCATCCTGTCCGAAATGCGAGACAAGGGCCTGGACTTTGACGTGGTGCTGAAAGAAGCGCAACGCCTGGGCTACGCCGAAGCCGACCCGACCTTCGACATCGAAGGCGTGGACGCCGCACACAA
>NZ_JAAQQT010000175.1:0-371 GCF_011742065.1 Aquabacterium sp. A08 | reverse complement strand
TTGGCGGTCTCTGCGTACTCTTCGATCTGGTCGAAGTTCAGGTACTTGTAGATCGACGCGCCGTCCTTGTTCACGATGCCCATGGCCTCGTGGTATTCGGCCACGGTGGGCAGCTTGCCCAGCTTGGAGGCGATGGCGGCCAGTTCGGCCGAGCCCAGGAACACGTTGGTGTTCTTGCCCAGGCGGTTCGGGAAGTTGCGGGTCGAGGTGGAGATCACCGTCGCGCCCTCGCGCACCTGCGCCTGGTTGCCCATGCACAGCGAGCAGCCCGGCATCTCGGTGCGGGCACCGGCGGTGCCGAACGCGGCGTAGTGGCCTTCCTTGATCAGCTCGCTCTCGTCCATCTTGGTCGGCGGGGCCACCCACATTTT
>NZ_JAAQQT010000174.1:0-324 GCF_011742065.1 Aquabacterium sp. A08 | reverse complement strand
CTGCGCCAGGTGCTGGCCCGCTTCGACGCGCCCGCCTTCGTGCCCACCATGGGCAACCTGCACGCCGGGCACCTGGCCCTGGTGCGCCAGGCAAAACCGCTGGGCGACGTGACCGTGGCCAGCATCTTCGTCAACCGGCTGCAGTTTTTGCCACACGAGGACTTCGACACCTACCCCCGCACCCTGGCCGCCGACTGCGAGCAGCTCGCCGCCCACGGCTGCGACGTGGTGTTCGCCCCGTCCGAACAGGAGTTGTACCCCGAGCCGCAGACCTTCAAGGTACACGCCCCCGCCGCGCTGGGCGACCTGCTGGAAGGCCACTTC
>NZ_JAAQQT010000173.1:0-410 GCF_011742065.1 Aquabacterium sp. A08 | reverse complement strand
GGCCAGCGGGCCAAAAATCGGAACACAGACAGCATGGTCACACGTCAGGGCATGGGCCGGTGCCTGCACCGCCCAGCGGGTTGGAATTACAATGCGCGCATCGCCGAGTTACTGAACAACTTGCGGGCGATTCAAAAATTCAGCTAAAGCGTTCGCCAAGCACCCTTTGCCCGGCGACCGCCAGGCAGTTCATAGGAGTGTATTCAAATGGCGAACGACTTTCTTTTCACGTCCGAATCGGTCTCGGAAGGCCACCCCGACAAGGTGGCGGACCAGATTTCGGACGCCATCCTGGACGCGATTTTCGAGCAGGATCCGCGCAGCCGCGTGGCCGCCGAAACCCTGACCAACACCGGCTTGGTGGTGCTGGCGGGCGAAATCACCACGAACGCGCACGTGGACTACATCCA
>NZ_JAAQQT010000172.1:0-383 GCF_011742065.1 Aquabacterium sp. A08 | reverse complement strand
ACGCTGGGCCTGATTTCCACCAGCTTCGGCAACTGGCAGGGCGTGCCCGGCGGCGAGCAGGTGGAGCTGCTGGACCCGGCGCACCACAAGGTGCTCAGCCTGCAGTTCCAGGGCGACGTGATGGTGGGCTGCAACAGCGTGGGTTGGACCGACCACGTGGGCGTGATGCGCGGCCTGGTGGAAGGCAAAGTCAAACTGGGCGAGTGGAAAGACAAGCTCAAGGAAGACCCGACGCAGCTGATGAAGGCCTACCTGGCGACGGCTCAGGCGCAAGGCCAGTGGAGCGGGGCCGGCGACGCCCGCCGCCGTTGAGCTGGGGGACTATGCAGATCACCTTCAAGCTGTTTGCCACGCTGGGCGACTACTTGCCGCCCGCCGCCCGC
>NZ_JAAQQT010000171.1:0-395 GCF_011742065.1 Aquabacterium sp. A08 | reverse complement strand
AAGCGCGAAGACGTGCAGCGCGGCCAAGTGCTGTGCAAGCCCGGCTCCATCAAGCCGCACACCCACTTCACCGGTGAGGTGTACGTGCTGTCCAAGGACGAAGGCGGCCGTCACACCCCGTTCTTCAACAACTACCGTCCGCAGTTCTACTTCCGTACCACGGACGTGACCGGCTCCATTGAGCTGCCCGAAGGCAAGGAAATGGTCATGCCCGGCGACAACGTGTCGATCACCGTCAAGCTGATCGCCCCGATCGCCATGGAAGAAGGTCTGCGCTTCGCCATCCGCGAAGGCGGTCGTACCGTCGGCGCCGGCGTCGTGGCCAAGATCATCGACTGAGAAGGACACCGATCATGAGCAAGCAAAAGATCCGTATCCGCCTCAAGGCGTTTGAC
>NZ_JAAQQT010000170.1:0-271 GCF_011742065.1 Aquabacterium sp. A08 | reverse complement strand
AATCGCTCTTGGAAGCCCTGGCCCTCATGCGGCAAGCCGACGTCACCCGCAACACCCTCGAAACCCGCATCACCGCCCGCGTCAACCTGGACGGCTCGGGCCGGTCGTCGCTGCACAGCGGCATCGGTTTTCTGGACCACATGCTGGAGCAGATCGCGCGCCACGGCCTGATCGACCTGGACGTGCGCTGCGAGGGCGACCTGCACATCGACGGCCACCACACGGTGGAGGACATCGGCATCACCCTGGGTCAGGCGTTCGCGCAGGCCGT
>NZ_JAAQQT010000169.1:0-388 GCF_011742065.1 Aquabacterium sp. A08 | reverse complement strand
AGGGTGGTCTTGCCGTGGTCCACGTGACCAATGGTGCCGACGTTGACGTGCGGCTTGGTCCGCTCAAATTTCTCTTTTGCCATTGCAAATACCTCGATAAAAGAACAAGGCCCGTGTGGGTTTAACGTCTCCAGCCAGAGCCTGCCACGGGCAGCCGACTCACCGCTAAACGGCGCTGAAGACAACAACAGTCCCGCACACCCCCCTCATCCAGGGTTGCCGCAGATCCGGCGCTTTGCCGGTCTGCTGGCAACGCCCCCTGGAGGGGGTGACGCGCCCCTGGGGGCACGGCGCGGGGGTGGGCCAATTACTTGGCGCGGGCCGCCATGATGGCTTCTTGCACGTTGCGCGGGGCTTCCGAGTAGTGCTTGAATTCCATCGTGTAGGT
>NZ_JAAQQT010000168.1:0-241 GCF_011742065.1 Aquabacterium sp. A08 | reverse complement strand
AAGTTCATGTTGACCGCCAGCAGCATCAGCTCGATGGCCATCAGCAGCACGATCAGGTTCTTGCGGTTCAGGAAAATGCCGACCACGGAGAGCGCGAACAGCACCGCGCCCAGCGACAGGAAATGCCCCAATGTCAGACTCATGGTGTCTGGCCCTCCTCGTTCGACGGCTGTGCGACGGCTTTCGGGGTGGCGGCGAGCGACACCACCGTCAGCCGGTCTTCGGCCTTGACCCGCACCTG
>NZ_JAAQQT010000018.1:0-225 GCF_011742065.1 Aquabacterium sp. A08 | reverse complement strand
AGCCCACGGCGCCGGCGCCCATGATGGCGAATTGCATGGCAGAAAGCTGGAGTGGGGAAAAGCCGCAGCGTACCACCGCCGGCGCGGGATAATCCGCCGGTGAACAGCCGCAGCACGCGGCACGGAGGACGCATGGCATTGGCAGTGGATGTGGTGGTGATGGCCGCCGGCAAGGGCACGCGCATGAAGAGCCGCACGCCCAAGGTGTTGCACCGCCTGGGCGGC
>NZ_JAAQQT010000167.1:0-594 GCF_011742065.1 Aquabacterium sp. A08 | reverse complement strand
ATGCAGAACTGGTTGAGCCAGTAGCCTTTGCGCGATTGCTCGGCATCGAAAATGATGGTGCCGGGCACGTCGGTGTAGGGTTTTTCCAGGGCCATTATTTGCACTCCTCGGGCCAGTACAGGCGCATTGGGTTGTCCACCAGCAGTTTTTGCTGCAGTTGGGCGGTGGGCGCGATCTGCGGGATGAAATCGACCAGCAGGCCGTCGTCGGGCATGTGGTCCTTCAGGTTGGGGTGCGGCCAGTCGGTGCCCCACAGCACGCGGTCGGGGAATTCCTGCACCACGCGACGCGCAAACGGCACCACGTCCTGGTATGCGGCCTGTTCGCCGTTCAGGGCTTTGGGGCCGGTGACCGACAGGCGCTCGGGGCAGCTGACCTTGCTCCACACGTTGGGGTGCTCGCGCATGAACTTCAGGAACAGCTCGAACTCCGGCCCATCGATGGGCTTGCTCACGTCGGGGCGGCCCATGTGGTCCACCACCACGGTGGTGGGCAGCGCGGTGAAGAAGTCCCACAGCTCGGGCAGGTCCACCGCCTCGAAGTAGATGACCACGTGCCAGCCGAGCTTGGCGATGCGGCCGGCGATCTCCATCA
>NZ_JAAQQT010000166.1:0-239 GCF_011742065.1 Aquabacterium sp. A08 | reverse complement strand
CTGCTGGACCTGCTGCGCGAGGACCTGCACCTGAGCGCCACCAAGGAAGGCTGCGGCGAGGGCGACTGCGGCGCCTGCACCGTGGTGCTGGCCGAACCCGAGGGCGACGGCCTGCGCTACCGCGCGGTCAACAGCTGCATCAAACTGGCCCACGCGGTGCACGGCCAGGCGCTGTGGACGGCCGCCGACCTGGCCTGCGACCCGCTGATCGACCGCCAGGGCGCCGCGCTGCACCCGGC
>NZ_JAAQQT010000165.1:0-398 GCF_011742065.1 Aquabacterium sp. A08 | reverse complement strand
GCGGCGTCGGCCAGGAAGCGCTTCTGGTTGCTCAGCGAGCTTTTCAGCCGGTCCAGCAGGTCGTTGATGGAGGACACCAGCGGCGCCACCTCCTGTGGCACGTGGTCGTTCTCGATCGGGCTGAGGTCGTCGGGTTTGCGCGCGCGGATGCGCTGCTCCAGGTCGTTGAGCGGGCGGATGCCGCGCACCAGCGCCAGCCACACCAGCAGCACCGCCAGCGGCAGGATGATGAATTGCGGCACCATCACGCCCTTGATGATCTCGGTCGCCAGTTTGGAGCGTTTGCCACGGGTTTCGGCCACTTGCATCAGCACCAGCTGGTCGAGGTTGAGGCCGCGCGGCACCCAGGTGTAGGCCACCCGCACGTCCTCGTCGCGCACCACGTCGTCGCGCAGGTA
>NZ_JAAQQT010000017.1:0-680 GCF_011742065.1 Aquabacterium sp. A08 | reverse complement strand
GAGATCGAACGCGAACTCGGCATGACGGTGGTGCCCTTCACCTGGCCGGTGGGCATGGGCAAGCTGTTCCACGGCGTGTACGACCGCCGCAGCGACCAGATGCGGGTGTTCTCGGCCGGCGAAGAACGCGCCGGCGGCGACGAGGAGGTGCTGGCGGGCCTGGACAACCCCGAAAGCGCCCGGCGCTTTGGCATGGAATGGACCCAGGCCAAGGACGAAATGGAGCTGGTGGCCGGCGCGTCGCCCGCGTTTGACGGCGCCGAATTCCTGGCCGGTAAACAAACCCCCATGCTGTTCGGCTCGGCCATCAACAACTTCGGCGTGCGCGAGGTGCTCGACGCGCTGGTGGACCTGGCCCCGCCGCCGGGCCCCAAGCCCGCCATCCAGCGCGTGGTGGAGCCGACCGAGCCCAAGTTCAGCGGCGTGGTGTTCAAGATCCAGGCCAACATGGACCCGGCGCACCGCGACCGCATCGCCTTCGTGCGCTGCGCCAGCGGTCACTTCGAGCGCGGCATGAAGCTCAAGGTGGTGCGCAGCGGCAAGGACCTGCGGCCCAACACCGTGGTGTCCTTCCTGTCGCAACGCCGCGAACTGCTGGACGAGGCCTATGCCGGCGACATCATCGGCATCCCCAACCACGGCGTGCTGCAGCTGGGCGACACCCTGACCGAAGGCGAGAA
>NZ_JAAQQT010000164.1:0-602 GCF_011742065.1 Aquabacterium sp. A08 | reverse complement strand
CACGCATTCCATGATTTCCGGTGCGCCGGTGTTGAAGGTCAGGGTGGCGGGCAGCACCACGCCCACCGACTTCTTGGTGCCATCGGGGAAGGTGAGGCCGTGGCTGACGCACTTGCCGTCGAAGTACACGCTGGCCTGGGTGTTGACGGACACGCCGGAGATTTGGGTGGTGCTCATGGGAATGGGGGATGAGAAGGGAATGAATGGGCGGGCGCGCGCCACACGGGGCGGCACGGACAACCCGACATTTTAGGGGAGGCGCTTCAGCCGCGGTCGGCCCAGTCGTCCGGGGCGAAGCCTACGGTCACGCTGCCGTTGCTCCACTCCACCACCGGGCGCTTGATGACGCTGGCGTGCTGCGCCATCAGGCCGTGGGCGCTGGCTTCGTCGGTCAGGCCGGCCTGCACGGCCAGGTCCAGCTGGCGCCAGGTGGTACCTTTGCGGTTGACCAGTTTTTCCAGGCCCACCTGGGCCACCCAATGCGCCAGGCGCGGCTCGGGCACACCCTGTTTCTTGAAGTCGTGGAACTCGTGCGGCACGGCGCGCTCGGTCAGCCAGGCGCGGGCTTTCTTCACGGTGTCGCAGTTCGGGATGCCATAAAC
>NZ_JAAQQT010000163.1:0-425 GCF_011742065.1 Aquabacterium sp. A08 | reverse complement strand
TGCGGCACGGTGTCGTTCAGGGCCTTGGCGCCCAGGCTGCCGCCCACCACCAGCAGCTTCAACGGGCCGCGGCGGCCGGCGAAACGCTCGGCCGGCTCGGCTTGTTGCAGGAACTCAGCGCGCAGCGGGTTCCCGATCCACTCACCCTTGGGCAAGGCCTGGGGGTAAGCGGTGTAGACCCGGTCGGCCACGCCGGCCAGCACCTTGTTGGCCATGCCGGCCACAGAATTTTGTTCGTGCAGCACCAGCGGCTTGCCGGCCAGCACGCCCATCATCCCACCGGGGAAGGTGATGTAGCCGCCCAGGCCCAGCACCACGTCGGGCTGGACCCGGCGCACCACGGCCAGGCTCTGCCAGAAGGCGCGCAACAGGCGCAGCGGCAACAGGGCCAGTGTGAGCACGCCCTTGCCGCGCACGCCGCCAAA
>NZ_JAAQQT010000162.1:0-418 GCF_011742065.1 Aquabacterium sp. A08 | reverse complement strand
AGTGCCTGGCGCAGCGCGGCGTGGCGCGGCCCCAGGGCCGCGGCCAGGGCCGTGGCGTGTTCCGTGGCCCAGGCCGGGGCGGTGGCGTCGCCGGTCTCCAGCAGCTGGCGCAGGGTTTGCAGCGCGGCGGCGCCTGCACCATCGGTCTCAGCCGGGTCAGGCGCGGGCTGAGGTTGCCCGGAGCGCGCCAGCCAGTCGCGCAAGCCGGCCACCAGCGTGTCCTGCCGGGCGCGCAGGTGCGCCAGCGCCTCGGCCAGCCCCGGATCGGGAACGGGCGCCGGTTCGTGGGCCGCCGCCGAGGTTTGCACCGCTTGCGATTCCCGTCCTTCCAGCGCCGCGCGCAAGCGCACATCCAGCGCCTGGGCCGCGTCCTGCACCGCCGTGGCCCCCAGGTTGCCCGCCACCCCCTTGAGCGTGT
>NZ_JAAQQT010000161.1:0-649 GCF_011742065.1 Aquabacterium sp. A08 | reverse complement strand
GCCGAGCCGCCATCGGTGAAGGCGAGCGAGTAGCCGAACAGCGCCCAGAGCACCGCCATCAGGGCGGTGACGGTGAAGACCTGCATCAGGATGGACAGCACGTTCTTGGTCCGCGCCAGACCCCCGTAAAACAGGGCCAGACCGGGGATGGTCATCAGCAGCACGGCCAGGCTGCAGGCGAAGATGAAAGCGGTGTCACCCGCGTTGAGGGTGGGCGCGGCATCGGCCTGGGCCCACAGGGCGGATGGCCCCACGGTGAGGACCAGAGGCAGCAGCCAGCGCAGGGAAGGAGACTGTTTCAAGGGATACTCCAAGGGCAGTTGTGGACGCCAGAAGCGGTGCAAGGAGCGTGCCAAAGTTTCTTATAGGTAATTTTGTGTTCACTGCATGAAACTGGTGCAGGCAGGCCCCTGGGCGGTCCGGCATGCACCGGCTGCGCGCCGTGGCGGTCCCCGTTTTGGCGCAGGCGCCGGGCGCTGGCTGCATTGCACACGGCCCGAACCCAACAACAACAAATCGCCCGAAGGCGGTCGGCGGACAGGGTCATTCGCCCCCCTCACATCCCCGCGTAATTGGGCCCGCCGCCGCCCTCGGGCGTGACCCAGACGATGTTCTGCGTCGGGTCCTTGATGTCGCAGGTCTTGCAGTG
>NZ_JAAQQT010000160.1:0-209 GCF_011742065.1 Aquabacterium sp. A08 | reverse complement strand
GGTCAGCCGGTGTGAGCGCGTGGGCGGGGCGCCGGCAGGCGCTCTGCCTGATGCAAAGGTGGACAAGCCCAAACCCGGGCCAGAAAGCAAAAAAGCTTGCATTGCTGCAAGCCTTCTGCTAATTTGGTGCCCAGGAGAGGACTCGAACCTCCACGCCTCTCAGCGCTAGTACCTGAAACTAGTGCGTCTACCAATTCCGCCACCTGGGC
>NZ_JAAQQT010000159.1:0-264 GCF_011742065.1 Aquabacterium sp. A08 | reverse complement strand
TGCATCAGCACCAGCTGGTCGAGGTTGAGGCCGCGCGGCACCCAGGTGTAGGCCACCCGCACGTCCTCGTCGCGCACCACGTCGTCGCGCAGGTAGACCTCGCCGGGGCTCACGGCCAGTTCCGGGTTGGGCGAGGGGAAGTCCGGGTCGCCGCTGATGAGCACGCCGTTGCCGTCGCGCACCTGGTAGAACACCAGGTCGGTGTCGTCGGCGCGCAGCAGGTCGCGCGCCTGGGCGGTGAGGTTGAACTGGGTCAGGTTGTCG
>NZ_JAAQQT010000158.1:0-264 GCF_011742065.1 Aquabacterium sp. A08 | reverse complement strand
TGCATCAGCACCAGCTGGTCGAGGTTGAGGCCGCGCGGCACCCAGGTGTAGGCCACCCGCACGTCCTCGTCGCGCACCACGTCGTCGCGCAGGTAAACCTCGCCGGGGCTCACGGCCAGTTCCGGGTTGGGCGAGGGGAAGTCCGGGTCGCCGCTGATGAGTTGGCCGCTGCCGTCGCGCACCTGGTAGAACACCAGGTCGGTGTCGTCGGCGCGCAGCAGGTCGCGCGCCTGGGCGGTGAGGTTGAACTGGGTCAGGTTGTCG
>NZ_JAAQQT010000016.1:0-325 GCF_011742065.1 Aquabacterium sp. A08 | reverse complement strand
CGCAACCCACGGTTTCTGCGTTGGTGGTCGTCGGCCACAGCAGTGGAGAGGCGAGGGCAAAAGAAAGAAGCAGTTTCAGCATGAGACCATGATAGAGATGCATCTCAAAGTCTTGCAGGGCCTTCGGCACCTACCTGTCCAGCACACACAGCCCCCGGCAGCGCATGAACCAGGCCGCACCCGACGGCATCGATCCCGAGGGCCATGCCGTGGAGGACTTTGGCTTGCCATTGAACCTGATGCTGGCACACAGCCTGACGGGTGTGGCTTACGGATCGGAAGACCGATATGAAGGACTGAGCGCAGCGCTGGTTTTGCTGCGACG
>NZ_JAAQQT010000157.1:0-302 GCF_011742065.1 Aquabacterium sp. A08 | reverse complement strand
TCCGGCCTGATCTCCAACATCTTCGACAGCTACGAGCCGCACAAGGGCGAGATTGCCAGCCGCAAGAACGGCGTGCTGATCTCCATGGACGACGGTGAAATCTTCACCTACGCCCTGGGCAAGCTGGACGACCGCGGCCGCATGTTCGTCAAGGCCGGCGACCCGGTGTACGAGGGCATGATCGTCGGCATCCACAGCCGCGACAATGACCTCATCGTCAACGCCACCCGCACCAAGCAGCTGACCAACTTCCGCGTGTCGGGCAAGGAAGACGCGGTGAAGATCACCCCGCCGATCGAGCT
>NZ_JAAQQT010000156.1:0-254 GCF_011742065.1 Aquabacterium sp. A08 | reverse complement strand
CTGGTCTTCATCCTCGCGACCAGTGGCGAAGCGGCGTACTACGTGCACCGCCTGGCGTTTCTCAGTGGCTTTGTCGGGCTCATGTTCGGGGCGCAACTGCACGTGCTCTGGCGACACCGCCAGCGCAGCTTTGCCGCCCACTTCACCCTGTTCACGCTCGTGGGGCTGTGCGGCGTCATGGGGCTGCGGGCCGTGACCGCGCTGCTCGAACCGCCGCCGCTGGGCATTTACAGCTACAGCCCGATGCAGGCGGT
>NZ_JAAQQT010000155.1:0-987 GCF_011742065.1 Aquabacterium sp. A08 | reverse complement strand
CGTTCGAGCAGGTGCCCGACGCCCTGGCCCGGGTGCGGGCGCTGACGGTGTGCGCGCTGAGCGGCAGCGTGTACGGCGGCGCCACCGACCTGGCCCTGGCTTGCGACTTCCGCATCGGCGTGGAGGGCATGGAGCTGCGCATGCCCGCCGCCGCGCTGGGCCTGCACTACTACCCCAGCGGCCTGCGCCGTTACGTGGCACGCCTGGGCCTGGGGGCCACACGCCGCCTGTTCCTGCTGGCCGAAGCCACGCCGGCGGCCGAGCTGCTGGCGCTGGGCTACCTGGACCGGCTGGTGGCGCCCGACGCCTTGCCCACGGCCGTGGCCGAGTGGGCCGACCGGGCTGCCGCTATGGCGCCGTTGGCCTTGCAGGGCATGAAGCAGACCATCCAGGAGATAGCCTGGGGCGAGGACAAGCTGGCCGACTGGCGCGCCCGCGAGGCGCTGACCCAGGGCAGCCGCGACTTCGCCGAAGGCCGCGCGGCCTTTGCCGAGCGCCGCGCGCCGGTGTTCAGCGGGCGCTGAGGCCGGCCGACACCGCCCCCAGCCGCTGCGACAGGCGCCGGCCCACCTCGCGCAAGGCCTGGGTCTGGGCGCTGCCGTCGTCCAAATCCAGCATGGCGCTGGGGCCGATGGCGGCGATGGCCAGCACCAGCCGCCCGAAACCGTCGAACACCGGCACCGCCATGGCGCTGATGCCGGGCAGCAGTTCGTCGCGCACCCGGGTCATGCCGGCGCGGCGGATCTCGGCCAGCTCGGCGACAAAGGCCGGGTCGTCCAGGGCGCCGGCCAGGCCTTCGCGGGCCAGGGCGGCGGCGATGTCGGCCGGTGGCCCGAAGGCCGCAAACACCTTGCCGGTGCCGGTGTGCCGCAGCGACGCCGGCGTGCCGTGCCGCATGGCCACGTGCACCGCGGTCGGGCCGTCTTCCACCCGGATGATGATGGGCCCTTCCACCCCCCACACCGCCGCCGACACGGTGCAGCCCAC
>NZ_JAAQQT010000154.1:0-389 GCF_011742065.1 Aquabacterium sp. A08 | reverse complement strand
CAGACGCCGGCCACCAGGTGCGCCGGGATGGCGCCCACCGCGTCGTCGATGCGGTGGCGCAGCAGGGCCTCGCTGGCCCAGGCCATCAGGCCGGCCCCTACAGCGCCAATCAGCAGCGCCTCCAGGGGCGAGACCGCGTGGGCCCCAGCGGTGACGGCCACCAACCCGGCGATCAGGCCATTGATGAGGTACATCGTCTCGTAGTAGCCGTGCCAGACGCGACCGAGCACCAGCCCGGTGGCACAACCGGCGGTGGCCGCCAGGGTGGTGTTGACCAGAATGCCCGGCACCGCTTCGGTGAAGCCCAGCGTGCTGCCGCCGTTGAAGCCGATCCAGCCGAAAAACAGCAACAGGCAGCCCAGCATGGCCAGCGGCAGGTTGCCGGCGGG
>NZ_JAAQQT010000153.1:0-418 GCF_011742065.1 Aquabacterium sp. A08 | reverse complement strand
ACACGCTCAAGGGGGTGGCGGGCAACCTGGGGGCCACGGCGGTGCAGGACGCGGCCCAGGCGCTGGATGTGCGCTTGCGCGCGGCGCTGGAAGGAAGGGAATCGCAAGCGGTGCAAACCTCGGCGGCTGCCCAGGAACCGGCGCCCGTGCCCGATCCGGGGCTGGCCGAGGCGCTGGCGCACCTGCGCGCCCGGCAGGACGCGCTGGTGGCCGGCTTGCGCGACTGGCTGGCCAGCGCCGGGCAGCCGCAGCCCGCGCCTGACCCGGCTGAGACCGATGGTGCAGGCGCCGCCGCGCTGCAAACCCTGCGCCAGCTGCTGGAAACCGGCGACGCCACCGCCCCGGCCTGGGCCACGGAACACGCCACGGCCCTGGCCGCGGCCCTGGGGCCGCGCCACGCCGCGCTGCGCCAGGCACT
>NZ_JAAQQT010000152.1:0-289 GCF_011742065.1 Aquabacterium sp. A08 | reverse complement strand
GCCTGGGCTACCAGGAACAGAAGCACGAATCCACCCCCGGCAGCGACCGCGAGTACACCGCCCTGTCGGGCGCGTACAACTTTGGCGTGGCCCGCCTGTCGGCCGGCTACCAGCACGCCAAGAACGGCAGCAACGCCAAAGACAACGAGTACAGCATCGGCGTGAACGTGCCGCTGGACAAGTTCAACATCTCCGTGGGCTACGCCAGCAGCAAGGCCAAGAACGCCGCCGGCGCCACCACCGCCAAGGGCTCGGGCTTTGCCGTGGGCGCCACCTACTCGCTGTCCAA
>NZ_JAAQQT010000151.1:0-383 GCF_011742065.1 Aquabacterium sp. A08 | reverse complement strand
GGCCGTGTCGCCGCAGCGGATGGCGGGCTTGTGCGGGAAACGCTGGCGCGTGCGGCGCAGCAGGTCGCCCAGGGTCTGGCGGTTCAGGGGGGTGGCGGTCATGGCGTGTCTCCGGGTGGTTGTTGTGGTGTGCAAACGAAACGTGCCCCAGCAGGGGCACGTTAAGCGGTTTACGGTCGGGGCGCTGTCAAGTCCGCATCAGCTGAGGGAGCCATAGCGAGAGGCCTGGGATGGCGATGAGGATGCCCAGGCGGAGGATGTCGGCCATGACGAAGGGCCAGACGCCGTGGTAGATGGTCGAGAGCTTGACGTCCTTGAGCAGCGAATTGATCACGAACAGGTTCAGGCCCACCGGGGGCGAGATCATGCCGATCTCCACCACC
>NZ_JAAQQT010000150.1:0-862 GCF_011742065.1 Aquabacterium sp. A08 | reverse complement strand
CGCAGGTGCTGGGGCAGGACTGGCGCGGCCTGGCCAGCCTGCCGTGGATCGAAACCCCCGCCGCCAGCGCCCACCACCGGCTGCTGCGCCGCGCGCTGGCGCCGCAGGGCCTGGCCGTGCGCCGCGTCGCGCAGGTGGACCAGGAAGCCTCCATGCTGGACCTGGTGCGCTCCGGCGTGGGCCTGAGCCTGGTGCGCGATTCGGTGGCGATTCGGGAAGCCCAGGCGCGCGGCCTGGTGGTGGCAGACCGGGTGGCGCTGGACTGCGTGCTCAGTTTTGTGTGCCTGGCCGCCCGCGCGGCCGAGCCGCCGATTGAGGCGGCCTGGGCGGCGTTGGGGGAGGTGTGGGGGTGAGTTCCCTGCTTGGGGGTGGCCGGGCCATGGTCCCTTATGCCGGTTAAGGCTCACTTAACCGAGGTTTGACCACACTTCAACGATTGCGGTGTGTTCCCGCACAAACATGCCTTGGTCAAATTAGGAGCTGTGGATGGAAAGTCGAAACATGCGGGACCGCTCGGTTGCAGGGGTGCCTTTCGTGAGCACCGATTGGCCGAGCGTGGATGTGCTTTACCCTGAACGACCGGGCATTGGCTTGCGCGATTGGGGAAAGATGTACTTTGCCCGTCGGGATCGTGTCCCAGTCAGCCGTGTGCAAATGGTCCGTGTGTCTCGCCAATCGCTGGGTGCTGCAGGTAGCCGGTCACGATTGCCACTCTAATTTAGGCCCGTTCGCGCACACGCGCCTTCACCCCCGCACAAAAAACAGCGCACTCATGCCCACCCCGGTGGCCACCACCGCGCCGCGCACCCAGGCCACCGGCAGCCGCTGGGCCCAGTGGGCGCCCGCATAACCGCCGGCGGTG
>NZ_JAAQQT010000015.1:0-299 GCF_011742065.1 Aquabacterium sp. A08 | reverse complement strand
GGCGGCCACGCGCCCGACATCCTGAAGGTGGTGGGCGAAGCCAACGTGCTGCCCTCCTCCACCAACCCCACGCGCCCCTACACCGTCAACACGCTGGAAGAGCACGTGGACATGCTCATGGTGTGCCACCACCTGGACGCGTCCATCGCCGAAGACCTGGCGTTTGCCGAAAGCCGCATCCGCAAGGAAACCATCGCGGCCGAGGACATCCTGCACGACCTGGGCGCCATCAGCATCATGAGCAGCGACAGCCAGGCCATGGGCCGGGTGGGCGAGGTCATCTGCCGCACCTGGCAGAC
>NZ_JAAQQT010000149.1:0-461 GCF_011742065.1 Aquabacterium sp. A08 | reverse complement strand
CAGCGCCGCCACCTGCGACTGGGCCGACCTGCTGCTGCCCGCCACCACCTGGGGCGAGAAGGAAGGCACCGTCACCAACAGCGAGCGGCGCATCAGCCGGGTCCGCACGGCCGTGTCAGCCCCCTCCGTCAACGAAGACGGCCCGCGCCACGACTGGCAAATCGCCGTGGACCTGGCCCGACGGCTGGAGCAACGCCTGCCCCTGCGCGCAGCCTCCACGCTGTTTCCCTACGAAACGCCGGAACAGGTCTGGAACGAACACCGCGACAGCACACGGGGCCGCGACCTGGACATCACCGGCCTGAGCTACGCCCAGCTGGACGCGGCCCCGCAGCAGTGGCCGCTGCCCGAAGACCAGACGCAGGGCGCCGAACGCCTGTACACCGACGGCGTCTACCCCACCGCCGATGGCCGCGCCCGCTTTGCCGCCCTGCCCTACACGCCCCTGGCCGAAGAGCGCG
>NZ_JAAQQT010000148.1:0-245 GCF_011742065.1 Aquabacterium sp. A08 | reverse complement strand
GGGCAGGACCTCTACATGCAGGAAACCCCGCCTTTCCCCTACCTGGAGCACCTGGCCACCTCGGTGCAGCCGCTGCTGCAGCGCATGCTGCAGCGCGCCCTGGCCGCCTTGCCCACGGCCGCCCAGCCCTCCGCCGTTTGAACCCCCAGCCCCCCACCTTGCCATGAAAACCCCCCTGACCCTCCTGGAACAACACGGCCCACGCGAGGCCATGGACTACGACGTGGTCGTCGTCGGCGGCGGCC
>NZ_JAAQQT010000147.1:0-318 GCF_011742065.1 Aquabacterium sp. A08 | reverse complement strand
ACGGCCAGGGCGCTGGGCATCAGCCCGCGCACCGTGGAAATCTACCGCGCCCGCCTGATGCGCAAGTACCAGGCCAGCAGTTCCGTCGATCTGGTGCAGCGCCTGCTGACCGGCTGACCCCACCGAGGCCCACCGCATGACCCCCTCCATCGAAGAGTTGCTGGCGCGCATCAAAACCCTGCAAGAGCAGATGGAACAGGAGTACGCCACGCTGCGTGCCCAATTCGAGCAGCAGCGCCAGGCCCTGGCCGACCGCTTTGTGGAACTGCAGCGCCAGCAGCGGGTGGGCCTGTGGCGCTACCTGCGCGGCAGCCGCCT
>NZ_JAAQQT010000146.1:0-294 GCF_011742065.1 Aquabacterium sp. A08 | reverse complement strand
CGGCGGCGCCAACATGGGCTACCTGGCGCACATGATCGCGATGGAGGAGATCTCCCGCGCCTCGGCCAGCGTCGGCCTGAGCTACGGCGCGCACAGCAACCTGTGCGTGAACCAGATCAAGCGCAACGGCACCGACGCGCAGCGCCAGAAGTACCTGCCCAAGCTGGTCAGCGGCGAACACGTGGGCGCGCTGGCCATGAGCGAACCGGGCGCCGGCTCCGACGTGATCAGCATGAAGCTGCGCGCCGAGGACAAGGGCGGCTACTACCTGCTCAACGGCAGCAAGATGTGGAT
>NZ_JAAQQT010000145.1:0-230 GCF_011742065.1 Aquabacterium sp. A08 | reverse complement strand
GATTTCGGCATCGAGATGCCGTTCAAGCCGACCGACTTCACCCAGGTCAACCCGCACATCAACCGCGTGCTGGTCGCGCGTGCGCTGCGCCTGCTCGGCGTGCAGCAGGACGAGCGGGTGATCGACTGGTTCTGTGGCCTGGGCAACTTCACGCTGCCGCTGGCGACGCAGGCGCGCGAGGTGCTGGGCATCGAAGGCAGCGAGGCGCTGGTCGCGCGTTCGCGCCAGAA
>NZ_JAAQQT010000144.1:0-248 GCF_011742065.1 Aquabacterium sp. A08 | reverse complement strand
ATGATGGAAAAGATCCTGCGCGCGATGGGCGAGCGCAAAGCCTCCGACGTGTACCTGTCGGCCAACTCGCCGATCCAGATCAAGATCAACGGCGTGTGCGCCCCACTCAACGCCCAGCCGCTGCCGGTGGATGGGCCGCTGCAACTGCTCTCTGAGATCATCACCGAGGCGCAGTTGCAGGAGTTTCACGACACCCTGGAACTCAACATCGCCGTGCCCCTGCCCGGCGTGGGGCGGTTCCGGGTGAG
>NZ_JAAQQT010000143.1:0-214 GCF_011742065.1 Aquabacterium sp. A08 | reverse complement strand
CGCCGTGACGCCCATGCACCGTCGGGGAAGGCGGTGAGGGCACACACCGTTTGTTTTTTGCAATGAAATCCCTTTCTGTTGCGACCCGCGTGACGCCGGTCGTGTGGGCCACCCTCGCTTGTACCTCCATGGGGGCCATCGCGCAGTCCCCGCCGGGCGAACTGGACACCGTGGTGGTCACGGCCACCCGCACCGCGGTCGCGTTGAACGATGT
>NZ_JAAQQT010000142.1:0-245 GCF_011742065.1 Aquabacterium sp. A08 | reverse complement strand
TGCGACGACTTTGCCCAGGCCATGGCCGACGCCAACCCGGGCAGCGACCTGGCCCGCCTGCTGCCCCAGTTCAAGCGCTGGTACAGCCAGGCCGGCACCCCGCGCGTCAAGGCCGAAGGCGTGTACGACGCCGCCGCGCGCACCTACACACTGACGCTGAGCCAGAGCTGCCCCGCCACCCCGGGCCAGGCGGTCAAGGCGCCTTTCGTCATCCCGGTGGCGCTGGGCCTGCTGGACGCGCAGGG
>NZ_JAAQQT010000141.1:0-214 GCF_011742065.1 Aquabacterium sp. A08 | reverse complement strand
ACATCGTTCAACGCGACCGCGGTGCGGGTGGCCGTGACCACCACGGTGTCCAGTTCGCCCGGCGGGGACTGCGCGATGGCCCCCATGGAGGTACACACAAGGGTGGCCCACACGACCGACGTCACGCGGGTCGCAACAGAAAGGGATTTCATTGCAAAAAACAAACGGTGTGTGCCCTCACCGCCTTCCCCGACGGTGCATGGGCGTCACGGCG
>NZ_JAAQQT010000140.1:0-796 GCF_011742065.1 Aquabacterium sp. A08 | reverse complement strand
CGCTGCGGGTTTTACCTGGCGGTGGTGCAGGCCGGCACGCTGCAGGCCGGCCAGGTGGGCGAACTGCGCGCCGGCCCGCGGGCCTTCAGCATCGCTGACGCCATCCACGCCAAACGCCTCAAGCACCTGCGCTGAAGCGGGGCCTCACTCCACCGCAAAAAAGCGCATGACGACCCGGTCGGGCAGCCGCAGGCCGGTGCCCAGGAACACCCGCTCGTTCACCCAGGCAAAGCGCTCGGCAGCGGTTTCGATCAGCGGCTGGCAGCGGAAGTAGATCCGCGCCGGGTCCACCGGTTCGCCTCGGATCAATCGCTGGGTGTCGGCCGGGTCGGCCACGCGCAGGGCGCGGTTCTGTACGAACAGGCGCTCGCCCTCGGTGGTTTCCAGCACGTAGCGGGCGTCCAGCTCGGCCAGGCGGGGCGTGAGGATGCGCTGAAAATCCGCGCCGCCTGGCACCACCGAGCCCGTCCAACCATCGCCCTTGACGCTGCCGCCCACGATGGGGATGAGGCGCCGCAGGCCTGAGGGCGTGGCCCCGACTTCGATGGCCGGGGTCACCTGCACCGAGAGTTCGGCGAAGAAGCGCAGCGCCGGTGGGCGCAACACGTCGTCAAAGCGGGGTTCGGGCGCCACGGCGGCCTCAAACGCGTTCGAGGACGAGCGCAATGCCCTGCCCAACGCCAATGCACATGGTGCACAAGGCGTAGCGGCCGCCGGTGTGCTGCAGGCGGTTGATGGCGGTGGTGGCCAGGCGGGCGCCCGAGGCCCCCAACGGATGACCCAGCGCAATCGCGCC
>NZ_JAAQQT010000139.1:0-319 GCF_011742065.1 Aquabacterium sp. A08 | reverse complement strand
TCTTCCATGGCGATGGGGGCGATCAGCTTGACGGTGATCGACACGTTGTCGCCGGGCATGACCATTTCCTTGCCTTCGGGCAGCTCGATGGAGCCGGTCACGTCGGTGGTGCGGAAGTAGAACTGCGGGCGGTAGTTGTTGAAGAACGGGGTGTGGCGGCCACCTTCGTCCTTGGACAGCACGTACACCTCGCCGGTGAAGTGGGTGTGCGGCTTGATGGAGCCGGGCTTGCACAGCACCTGGCCGCGCTGGACGTCTTCGCGCTTGGTGCCGCGCAGCAGGATGCCGACGTTGTCGCCTGCCTGGCCTTGGTCCAGCA
>NZ_JAAQQT010000138.1:0-326 GCF_011742065.1 Aquabacterium sp. A08 | reverse complement strand
CTCGTCACCGCCCACACGCTGGGCGGCGCGCCGCGGCCGCCGCTGCGCGACGACCGGCTGCACGGCATGTTCAAAGGCTTCATGGACCTGGTGTTCGAGCACCGGGGCCGCTATTACGTGGCCGACTACAAGTCCAACTGGCTGGGTCCGCACGACGCCGACTATACCGCCGACGCCCTGCGCGCCGAGGTGCTGCGCGCCCGCTACGAGCTGCAGTACGCGCTCTACCTGCTGGCCCTGCACCGGCTGCTGCGCCAGCGCCTGCCCGGCTACGACTACGACCGCCACATGGGCGGTGCGGTGTACCTGTTCCTGCGCGGGCTGCA
>NZ_JAAQQT010000137.1:0-485 GCF_011742065.1 Aquabacterium sp. A08 | reverse complement strand
TCGCCGCGCTCCTGCGCGCGCTGGATCATGGACAGCGCCGGGCGGTCCTTCACCGAACCGGCGGGGTTGTTGCCTTCGAGCTTGCCCAGCACCACATTGCCCCGTGCGCGGTTGACCTCGGCGCCGATGCGCTGCAGCGCCACCAACGGGGTGTTGCCGATCGCGGCTTCGATGGTGGGGTAGCTGCGCGGTTTGCGGCGGGCGGCCGGCTTGCGGGCCGGGGCGGTGGCTGGGGTGGGTTTGGCGGTGCTCATGGCAGGATTTTGCACCGAGGCCAAAGAACCGCCCAGCGGTGTGACATAATTTCGGTTTGCATTGCAGCCGGAGTGGCGAAATTGGTAGACGCAGCAGATTCAAAATCTGCCGGAGTAATCCTCCGTGCCGGTTCGAGTCCGGCCCCCGGCACCAAACTCTAAAAAGGGCAACATTCACAAGATGTTGCCCTTTTTCTTTGTTTTCCCAACGCACAGGAACTGAACCATGTG
>NZ_JAAQQT010000136.1:0-668 GCF_011742065.1 Aquabacterium sp. A08 | reverse complement strand
CCCATGGGCCTGTGGACGGCGCTGTGGCTGGCCTTTGTGCTGGCGGTGCTGGAGGTCAGCCTGTCGTTCGACAACGCGGTGGTCAACGCCGGCGTGCTGCGCGACATGAGCAAGTTCTGGCGCCAGCTCTTCCTCACCGTCGGCATCCTGATCGCGGTGTTCGGCATGCGCCTGGTGTTCCCCATCGTCATCGTGGCGGTGTCGGCCAACATCGGCGCCTACGAAACGATGCAACTGGCGCTGCAGTCGCCCGACCGTTACTCGGCGGTGCTGACCAGCGTGTACCCGGTGATTTCGGCCTTTGGTGGCATGTTCCTGCTGCTGGTGTTCTTGAACTTCCTGTTCGACCAGAACAAGGACACCCATTGGCTCGGCCCGCTGGAAAGCCGGCTGGTGCGCGCGGCCAAGTTCGACGAAATCAGCGTCTTCATCGCGCTGCTGGTGGTGTTCTCCACCCGCTGGTGGGTGCCGGAGGCGGACGCCAACCGCGTCTTCGTGGCCGGCGTCCTGGGCATCGTGCTCTACCTGGCGGTGGACGCGGTGGGGGCCTTGTTCGAGAACGAGGCCGAGGGCGAGGCCGTGGTGAAAACCGTGCAGCGCTCGGGCTTTGCCAGCTTTCTGTACCTGGAGGTGCTGGACGCTTCGTTCTCGTTCGACGGCGTGATCGG
>NZ_JAAQQT010000135.1:0-279 GCF_011742065.1 Aquabacterium sp. A08 | reverse complement strand
GCGCTTGATGGACTCGGATTTGGCCAGCCGGAGGTCGGCCTGCACCGCTTCTGTTGAGCCTTTCAAACGCAGCGTTTCGCGCATGCTGGAAAAAGTCGGCAGGGCGATGGCCGCCAGTATGCCCAACACCGCGAGGGTGACCAAGGCCTCGATCAGCGTGAAACCACGGCGCGAACGCCCTGTTTGCATGCGCATGTTGTTCCCCCTGTTGTGAGGGAATTTTTAGCATTGCAGACGGGCTGTGGGTATCCCCTGTTTGGGGTAGTAAAAACCGCCCAA
>NZ_JAAQQT010000134.1:0-450 GCF_011742065.1 Aquabacterium sp. A08 | reverse complement strand
CGGTGCTGGCCCTGGCCCTGCTGGGCCTGGCCTTGGTGCTGCTGGCGCTGGGCGTGCTGTGGGCGCTGCTGCGCGGCCGGCGCCCGACGGCGCCGGTGTTCGTCGGCCGGTTCCAGCGCTACGCCGCCGAACGGGTCTGGCCGGGCGCGGCGGGCCGCGGCCCGGACGCCGCGCCCCCGGACGGGGTGGTGGACGTGGAGGTGCGCGAGGTCCGCGACGCCGACGCCGTGCCGCCGACCGGTGCGCCGACGGCGCCGCAGCGGCTGGACGGCCCGGACCGCCCCTGAGGGCGCCCGGCCTTCAGTCCGCCGCCTTGAGTGCCAGCGCCGCCTGGTACAGCGCGTTTTTGGGACGCCCCGTCAGCTCGGCGCCCAGGCGGGCGGCGGTTTTCACCGGCAGCTCGGCCAGCAGCAGGCCCAGCACGCGCAGGGTCTCGGCGTCCAGCCCATC
>NZ_JAAQQT010000133.1:0-320 GCF_011742065.1 Aquabacterium sp. A08 | reverse complement strand
GGTTGGACAACAGGAAATAGACCCCCAACAGGATCAGCAGCACCGCAACGGTCGGGCTTTTCATGGCTTGGGGGCTCGGGTCACAAGGCCCGCGCCAGGCGCTGCACGCCTTCGCGGATTTTTTCCACGTCCGAGGTGGCGAAGCTCAGGCGGAAGCTGGCGCGGTCGGGTTGCTCGCAGTAAAACGGCGCGCCGGGCACAAAGGCCACGCCCTGGTCGATGGCACGCTGCGCGAACACCTGGCTGTCCTGCACTTGCCCGCGCGCACCGGTCAGCCGCGCCCACACGAACAGGCCACCCCGGGGCTGCACAAATTCCAC
>NZ_JAAQQT010000132.1:0-626 GCF_011742065.1 Aquabacterium sp. A08 | reverse complement strand
GCAGGTGCAGGTGCAGGTGCAGGTGCAGGTGCAGGTGCAGGTGCAGGTGCAGGTGCAGGTGCAGGTGCAGGTGCAGGTGCAGGTGCAGGTGCAGGGTCCGCCGGTCCTGCAACGGCGCCTGGGGCCGGTGCGGCCTCCGGGACGGGCATTGGCGCAGGCGCCAGCTGGGGCTGTGGCGTGGGGAGCGGGGTCGGGTCCGGAGCCGTCTCGGGGACCCCCACGGGTGGCGTCAGAAAGCCGTGACCGCAGCCGGCGCAGAAGCGGGCCTCAGGCTTGTTGGCCGTGCCGCAGGCCGGGCAAGACCGTGCGAGCGCGGTGCCGCATTGCTTGCAGCGTTTGGCGGTGTCCCGGTTGTCGGTGCCGCAGTTTCCACAAGTGATGCCCATCGGTCCCATCCCTCCCTGGTCAGTTCGCCTGCCATTCTAGTGGGGCAGTCGGGGCATTGGCTGGCCTCAGGCCGGGGTGGGCACCCCCAGGGCGGCGCGGGCCACGGCCTCGGCCACCTTGAGGCCGTCCACCCCCGCCGACAAGATGCCGCCGGCGTAACCCGCGCCTTCGCCGGCCGGGTACAGGCCGCGCACGTTCAGGCTCTGGAAGTCGTCGCCGCGGGTGATGCGCAGCGGCGA
>NZ_JAAQQT010000131.1:0-275 GCF_011742065.1 Aquabacterium sp. A08 | reverse complement strand
CTGGGGTTGCTCACGCCCTTCAGGCCTTTTTCGGTCATGGCGAACACGCCGATCTCGTTCACCGCGCCGAAGCGGTTCTTGATGGCGCGGATGAGCCGGTAGCTGCTGTGGGTGTCGCCCTCGAAATACAGCACCGTGTCCACCATGTGCTCCAGCACGCGTG
Organism: Aquabacterium sp. A08; assembly: GCF_011742065.1. NCBI lineage: Bacteria > Pseudomonadati > Pseudomonadota > Betaproteobacteria > Burkholderiales > Sphaerotilaceae > Aquabacterium > Aquabacterium sp. A08. Next base: position 112 of record NZ_JAAQQT010000131.1, on the reverse strand, counting down.
GGCCTGCCAGGGCGCCTTCCTTGGTGACGTGACCTACGAGCACAATGGCCACGCCGCTGGCCTTGGCCGCACGCGTCAGGTGCGCCGCGCATTCGCGCACCTGCGCCACCGA
>NZ_JAAQQT010000130.1:0-237 GCF_011742065.1 Aquabacterium sp. A08 | reverse complement strand
ATGAAACCGTTGTTTGCATTGCTGACGCTGGCCTGCGCCCTGGCCGCACCGGCCAGTTGGGCCCAAGAGAAAGCCCAGGGCCCGGGGCAAAGCTGTCACGCCGCGGCGGCCGAGAAAAAGCTCGCCGGTGCCGCCAAAAACTCCTACCTGAAGAAGTGCGAGCGCGACGCGCACGCCGTCTGCACCTCGGCCGCGGCCGAGAAGAAACTGGGCGGCGCCGCCAAAAACAGCTTCACC
>NZ_JAAQQT010000014.1:0-276 GCF_011742065.1 Aquabacterium sp. A08 | reverse complement strand
AACATGGCCGCAAAGCTCTCGCGGATCGCCGGCGCTCCCAGCAGCCGCGGGCCGCCGGGGTGTACACACACCGGCTCCTCGTCGTCGGTCCAGCAATCCATCAGGGCCGCCACGTCGCCCTGCTGCAAGGCCTCGTAGAACGCCAGTTCCACGTCGTCCACCCCGGTGTCGTTCGGCAAAGGTCGTCGCATGCCGCTATTGTGCATGGCCCAAGAAAAAACCGCCTCCAGAGAGGCGGTTTCGGTGGCGTGCGGCGCAGAGCGGCGCGTCACTTTT
>NZ_JAAQQT010000129.1:0-212 GCF_011742065.1 Aquabacterium sp. A08 | reverse complement strand
CCCGACGCCAGCGGCGACTTCAACGCCCTCTTGCTGGACGTGGCCCTGGCCTGCAAGGCCATCGCCCGCTCGGTCGCTTTCGGCGCCCTGGGCGACGTGCTGGGCCGCCACGGCGCCGGCGACAGCGTCAACGTCCAGGGCGAAACCCAGCAGAAGCTCGACGTGATCAGCAACGAGATGTTCCTGCGCGCCAACGAATGGGGGGGCCACCT
>NZ_JAAQQT010000128.1:0-279 GCF_011742065.1 Aquabacterium sp. A08 | reverse complement strand
AGGTGCAGGTGCAGGTGCAGGTGCAGGTGCAGGTGCAGGTGCAGGTGCAGGTGCAGGTGCAGGTGCAGGTGCAGGTGCAGGTGCAGGTGCAGGTGTCGCGGCCGTCACCGCGGATTCTTTCAGTTCCGACACCTTCTCGCCGGCCTGTTTCAGGGCCGTGTCGGCCTGCTGGCGGATGCTGTCCAGGTCCACCTTGCCCGAGAACTCGCGCCAGGTCAGGATGCCCACCATCATGGGCAGCAGGAACACAAAGGCCGACGCGGTGGCGTACACCAGGCC
>NZ_JAAQQT010000127.1:0-274 GCF_011742065.1 Aquabacterium sp. A08 | reverse complement strand
GCGGGCGCCGCGCCCTCGGGCACGTCCCCGGTCACGGCGGCCAGTTGTGGCTGGGCCGTCAGCCCCCAGGCCTCGTCGGCCAGCACCCGGTCGTCGGTGGGGCCCCAGGCGTCGCCGGATGGCCCCTCCACCAGCCCGGCGGCCGCCACCCAGGTCACCCAGCGCGGGGGGCGCGGCAGCGGCGCCATGCACTGGCGCGGGCTGAACGGGAAGGCGTGGCGCGCCTTGCCTTGGTTGAGGGTGACGTACAGGTCCTGCAACTGCGGGGCGATGA
>NZ_JAAQQT010000126.1:0-230 GCF_011742065.1 Aquabacterium sp. A08 | reverse complement strand
GATTTCGGCATCGAGATGCCGTTCAAGCCGACCGACTTCACCCAGGTCAACCCGCACATCAACCGCGTGCTGGTCGCGCGTGCGCTGCGCCTGCTGGGCGTGCAGCAGGATGAGCGGGTCATCGACTGGTTCTGCGGCCTGGGCAACTTCACGCTGCCGCTGGCGACGCAGGCGCGCGAGGTGCTGGGCATCGAAGGCAGCGAGGCGCTGGTCGCGCGTTCGCGCCAGAA
>NZ_JAAQQT010000125.1:0-490 GCF_011742065.1 Aquabacterium sp. A08 | reverse complement strand
GTCATCGCCCCAGAAGGCGCAGCCGGGCTCGGCGACTTCCAGGCCGAAGCCAGCCGACTGCAGGCCCACGGCGTGTGCCAGTTCACCTACGCCTATAGCCGCTTCCAGGGAGAGGGCGCCGCCGCCCAGATCCGCCTCGAATTGCACTCGGCCCTGGAGCAGATCCGGCTCAACCACCCCTGGGTGCCTGATGCGGTAGCCATCATCCGGGGCGGTGGCGCGGTCAATGACCTGGCATGGCTCAACGATTACGACCTGGCCCGGGCCATCTGCGAACTCGACATCCCGGTGCTCACCGGCATCGGCCACGAACGCGATTCCACCGTCCTTGACGAAGTTGCCCACCAGCGCTTTGACACCCCCTCCAAAGTCATTGCCGGCATCGAGCGCACCATCGTCCAGCGGGTGCGGGAAGCGCAAAGCACCTTCGCCGACATCCAGCGCGCCACTGAGCAGCAGCTCGAACGCACACGACGCACCGTGCAGGCCA
>NZ_JAAQQT010000124.1:0-760 GCF_011742065.1 Aquabacterium sp. A08 | reverse complement strand
GCGACGACCCCGGCCACGACGTGCTGGGGGCGTTGGGGGTGGGCATGCAGGCCGTGTGGCTCAACCGCGAGGGCCGCGAATGGCCCCACGAAAGCGACCAACCCCACCTCGAATGCGCTAACCTATTGCAGCTGTGCCACCTGTTGCCTTGAGGGCGGGCCGCACGGCGGTCGATTCCGGCCTGTGGATTCGTTAGGGAGAAGCAGCATGACTCTGGCGCAAGACGGCATCAACGCCCTTCGGATGGGGCGGCTGTGTTGCGTTCGCCCGACCGGCGCAGCCTGGCGGACGTACTGATGGCGACGCACCGATCCAGGTCCCCGGACGCTGCCCACTGGACCGTGGCGGCGAACCGCCGCGTCCGGGCGGTCTGGTTCGCCGCGGCTGGGGTGGCGGTGGGGCTGCAGCTCTGGGCCAGCGGCCACCCGGGGTGGATGTGGGTTTTGCTGGGCCTGCAGTTCCTGCTGTACCCGCAACTGCTGTACTGGCGCGCCCGCCGCGCCAGCGATTCCCAACGGGCCGAACTGAACAACCTGTTGCTGGACAGCGCCTTGATGGGGGCCTGGGCCGCGGCACTGGCCTTTCCCCTGTGGATCACTTTCACCCTGTTCATCAACACCGCGGTCAGCAACGCCCTGACCCAGGGCCGGCGCGGGGTGCTGCGTTCGGTGGGCCTGTTCACGCTGGGGGCGGTGCCGGTGGCGGCGGTCAACGGCTGGTCGCTGGCCTGGCAGCATGGCCCGTGGGTGACGGGGCTGTG
>NZ_JAAQQT010000013.1:0-276 GCF_011742065.1 Aquabacterium sp. A08 | reverse complement strand
AAAAGTGACGCGCCGCTCTGCGCCGCACGCCACCGAAACCGCCTCTCTGGAGGCGGTTTTTTCTTGGGCCATGCACAATAGCGGCATGCGACGACATTTGCCGAACGACACCGGGGTGGACGACGTGGAACTGGCGTTCTACGAGGCCTTGCAACAGGGCGACGTGGCGGCCCTGATGGACTGCTGGACCGACGACGAGGAGCCGGTGTGTGTACACCCCGGCGGCCCGCGGCTGCTGGGAGCGCCGGCGATCCGCGAGAGCTTTGCGGCCATGTT
>NZ_JAAQQT010000123.1:0-203 GCF_011742065.1 Aquabacterium sp. A08 | reverse complement strand
TTGCCCATGCCAAAACCCTTGACGGTCTTGATCAGCAGCACGGTCGGCTGGCCCTTGTGGTTCACCGCCTTGTGGTAGGCCGCGTACACCTTCTGCGGGTCGTGGCCGCCGCGCTTCAGGTTCCAGATGTCGTCGTCGCTCATGTGCGCCACCAGCTCCAGCGCCTTGGGGTCGCGGCCGAAGAAGTGCTTGCGCACGTAGGC
>NZ_JAAQQT010000122.1:0-203 GCF_011742065.1 Aquabacterium sp. A08 | reverse complement strand
TTGCCCATGCCAAAACCCTTGACGGTCTTGATCAGCAGCACGGTCGGCTGGCCCTTGTGGTTCACCGCCTTGTGGTAGGCCGCGTACACCTTCTGTGGGTCGTGGCCACCGCGCTTCAGGTTCCAGATGTCGTCGTCGCTCATGTGCGCCACCAGCTCCAGCGCCTTGGGGTCGCGGCCGAAGAAGTGCTTGCGCACGTAGGC
>NZ_JAAQQT010000121.1:0-914 GCF_011742065.1 Aquabacterium sp. A08 | reverse complement strand
GGATGATGCGTTTGGCGAGCATGGGCAGATTGTCGCAGGTGCGGAGGATCGGTGGCGTCAGCACAACGCCAGGGTCTGGCTGCCCTGCCAGGTGGCGCCGGGCGCCAGCTCGACCGGGGTGTCCACCTGGGCGGCCTCGACACACAGCAGGTGGGCGTGGTCCTCGGTGGGCAGATCGGCCAGCGCGGCAGCGCCACAGGCGCCCGGGTTCCAGACCACGGTGTCGGACCAACCGCTCTGTTCAATGGCCAGGACTTGGTCGCCGTCTTGCAGGCGCAAGGGCCGCGCACCGGGGCCATAGACACGGTCAAAAGGTCCGGCCAGGCACAGGGCCTCCGGGGCGGGCTGGCGCCGGTCGGTCAGCGCATCCCACTCGGGGCGGCCGCGCAGGCCGCTCAGGCGGGCATCGGCGACCGCGTCCAGCCGCAGGTAGGTGTGCAACGCGCCGGTGAAGCACCAGGCGGTCGGGCCGGGGTTGTACACCGCCAGCTGCAACGTCAGCCGGCCCGGCTGCAGGGCCAGCGTCAGGGTCAGGACAAAGGCGTGCGGCCACAGCGCACGGGTGTGGGCGTCGTCCTGCAGGCGCAAGCGCAGCGCACCGCCGTCGCCGTTGGGGTCGAGGGCGGCCCCGTCCCAGGACCACGGCCGGTGGCGGGCAAAGCCATGCTTGCACAAGGGGCCGCGGGCGTTGAACTGGGGCCAGCACACCGGCACGCCGCCGCGGATGGCGGCCTGGCCATCGAACACGGCCCTAGGGCTCAGGTAGAGACGCTCACGCCCGGCGGCGCGCCACGACAGCAGGTGCCCGCCGTGCAGGGCCACCAGCAGGCGGTCGCCGTTGGCCAGGGTCAGGTGGTGGCTCGGCTGCCCGGCATGGGTCAGCGGGCCCGAGGCGGCTGGCACCGCCGGTTCAG
>NZ_JAAQQT010000120.1:0-380 GCF_011742065.1 Aquabacterium sp. A08 | reverse complement strand
GGATGATGCGTTTGGCGAGCATGGGCAGATTGTCGCAGGTGCGGAGGATCGGTGGCGTCAGCACAACGCCAGGGTCTGGCTGCCCTGCCAGGTGGTGCCGGGCGCCAGCTCGGCCGGGGTGTCCACCTGGGCGGCTTCGACACACAGCAGGTGGGCGTGGTCCTGCAGGCGCAGCGTGCCGCCGTCGCCGGTGGGGTCTTGGGTGGCCAATCCCCAGGCCCACGGCCGGTGGCGGGCAAAGCCGTGCTTGCACAAGGAGGCACTAGCGTTGAACTGGGGCCCGCACACCAGCAGGCGGTCGCCGTTGGCCAGGGTCAGGTGGTGGCTCGGCTGCCCGGCATGGGTCAGCGGGCCCGAGGCGGCTGGCACCGCCGGTTCAG
>NZ_JAAQQT010000119.1:0-383 GCF_011742065.1 Aquabacterium sp. A08 | reverse complement strand
CTGCTGCGCGCCGACCGCAGCGGCCTCACCCTGGTCAACATCGGCGTGGGGCCGAGCAACGCCAAGACCATCACCGACCACATTGCCGTGCTGCGACCGCACGCCTGGCTGATGCTGGGCCACTGCGCCGGCCTGCGCAACAGCCAGCAGCTGGGCGACTACGTGCTGGCCCACGCCTATGTGCGCGAGGACCACGTGCTGGACGAGGAACTGCCGCTGTGGGTGCCGATTCCGGCGCTGGCCGAAATCCAGCTGGCGCTGGAAGGCGCGGTGGCCGACGTGACCGGCCTGGGCCCGGGCGAACTCAAGCGCATCATGCGCACCGGCACCGTGGCCAGCACCGACAACCGCAACTGGGAGCTGCTGCCCGACAACACGCCGCA
>NZ_JAAQQT010000118.1:0-555 GCF_011742065.1 Aquabacterium sp. A08 | reverse complement strand
ATGGGCCGGCTGGTGTCGTCGCTGGGCGTGGCCCGTGCCGACCAGCCCAGCCTGGAAGACGTGGGCCAAGACCGCGGCCTGCTGCCGCCCGAGGAACTGTGCCCGTTCGAGACCCCGGCCATCCTGAATATCGACAAGGCCAAGGCCGTGGCCGACGCCCCGGTGCGCAGCCGCCCGGCGGCCCCGGCGCCAGCCCCCGCGGCACCGGCTCCGAGCAAGGTCACCTTTTCGTCCGACGCCCTGTTCGACTTTGACAAGTCGGTGCTCAAAGCCGAAGGCAAGAAGAACCTGGGCGAATTGGTCGCCAAGATCAAGTCGGTCAACCTGGACGTGGTGATCGCCGTGGGCCACACCGACAGCCTGGGCCCCGACGCTTACAACCAGCGCCTGTCGCTGGCCCGTGCCGACGCGGTCAAGGCCTACCTGGTGAGCCAGGGCGTGCCGGCCGACCGCGTGCGCACCGAAGGCAAGGGCGAAAGCGAGCCGGTCGCCAGCAACGACACCCGCGAAGGCCGGGCCAAAAACCGCCGGGTGGACGTGACCGTGGTGGAACTG
>NZ_JAAQQT010000012.1:0-518 GCF_011742065.1 Aquabacterium sp. A08 | reverse complement strand
CCGCGCCCCCCGGTGGCGCCAGGCCGGTTTTGCAGGAGCAGGCATCGGATGGTCAAACGTTCGGCTTCCCCCCCGGCCCAGGCGCCGCTGTTGCGTCCGCACGCCCCTGCCCCCGGCAGCGCCGCGCGCCGGGACGGGCCGGCGCCGGCCCCCACCGCCCGGCGCGGCCCGGCGCACGGCCCGGTGCTGGTGCCGCCCGGCCTGCGCGAAGCGCCGGTGCTGGACCTGATGTGTTCGCGCCTGGCGCTGACACTGGCCGCGCGCCAGGGCGGGCGCTTCAACCTGCGGCGCGACCTGCCGGCGCTGCTGGCCCTGGCCGGCCGCCACCTGGTGTGGCCGGCCACGGTGCTGCGCCGGCTGCGCAGCTTTCTGGAGCACCGCTGCCGCGACCACGACTGGTGGCGCGGCCAAGCCGCCCTGGGTCCCGCCGCCTTTCTGGCGCGCCACGGCGTGTGGCAGGGCCCGTACGAGGAAGAAACCCTGTTCTTCCACCTGGACGACTACGCCAAGGAAGCCCC
>NZ_JAAQQT010000117.1:0-629 GCF_011742065.1 Aquabacterium sp. A08 | reverse complement strand
ATGCGCCCGCGCGGCGTGCGCTGCAAGTAGCCCTGCTGGATCAGGTAGGGCTCGATCACGTCCTCGATGGTGTCGCGCTCCTCGCCGATGCTGGCCGCGATGTTGTCCAAGCCCACCGGCCCGCCATCGAACTTGTGGATCACCGCTTCCAGCAGCTTGCGATCCATCAGGTCAAAGCCCACCGGGTCCACGTCCAGCATGGCCAGGGCCTTGTTGGCCATGTCCAGGGTGATGGTGCCGTCGCCCTTGACCTCGGCGTAGTCGCGCACCCGGCGCAGCAGGCGGTTGGCGATGCGCGGTGTGCCGCGAGAACGCCGGGCCACCTCGAACGACGCATCGGGCGCGATCGGCGCGCCCAGCAGCCCGGCGCTGCGTTTGACGATGCGGGCCAGTTCCTCGGGCGTGTAGAACTCCAGCCGCCCGACGATGCCGAAACGGTCGCGCAGCGGGTTGGTCAGCATGCCGGCGCGGGTGGTGGCGCCCACCAGGGTGAAGGGCTGCAGGTCCAGCTTGATGCTGCGCGCCGCCGGCCCCTCGCCGATCATGATGTCGATCTGGTAGTCCTCCAGCGCGGGGTAGAGGATTTCCTCCACCACGGGCGACAGCCGGTGGATCTCGTCGATGAACAG
>NZ_JAAQQT010000116.1:0-737 GCF_011742065.1 Aquabacterium sp. A08 | reverse complement strand
CTCGGTCGGGTGGTTGCAGATGAAGGTCGGGTTCCAGAGCTTGTCTTCCACCGTTTCTTCAAAATACATCACCTGCAGGCCGGCCAGGCTGCGGCCGTCCAGGCGGTCTTTCACCGGGTCCATGCCCAGCTTCTTCAATTGCTGCACCAGCCAGTCGCGGCTGTCCACGTTCTCGCCGGCCTCGGTGTGCTTGAGGATGGCTTCGCGGATGGTCAGGCGCTCGAACGGCGCCTCCAGGTCCACGTCACGGCCCTGGTAGGTGAGCTTGGCGCTGCCGCAGACGCGGTGCGCGGCGTGGCGGATCAGCTGCTCGGTGAAGGCCATCAGGTCCAGGTAGTTCCAGTAACCCGCATAGAACTCCATCATGGTGAACTCGGGGTTGTGCCGGACGCTGATGCCTTCGTTGCGGAAGTTGCGGTTGATCTCGAACACCCGCTCAAAGCCGCCGACGATCAGGCGCTTGAGGAACAGCTCGGGCGCGATGCGCAGGAACATGTCCTGCTCCAGCGCGTTGTGGTGGGTCACGAAGGGCCGGGCGTTGGCGCCGCCGGGAATGGCGTGCAGCATGGGCGTTTCCACTTCCAGAAACTCGTGCTGCACCATGAATTCGCGGATGCTGGTCACCGCCAGGCTGCGCGCCACGAAGCGCTTGCGCGCCTGCTCGTCGGTCATCAGGTCGACGTAGCGCTGGCGGTACTTGATTTCCTGGTCGTGGATGCCGTGGAACTTGTCCGGCA
>NZ_JAAQQT010000115.1:0-626 GCF_011742065.1 Aquabacterium sp. A08 | reverse complement strand
CTCTCGCCGATGTCGATCGACGTCAGATCGCCTTTCGCGTAGCCGTTCTGGGTCAAGTCGTACACCCCGAACTTGCCCCCAAACTGGGTGATGGTGGGTTTGCCATCCACCTCAAAGGTGATCGGCGCATTGATGGGCGCACTGGGGGTGTTGTCCGCCGTCACGCCAGGCGTGGTGGCGACGATCTGCAGGTTCAGGCTGGGGACGTTGGTGAGTTTTCCGGCCCCGTCGAACTGCAACCGGCCCAAACTGTACTCGGTGGATCCGGGCGCTCGGGGAATCACGGTTTGACCACCATCCAGGCTGGCGTAAACCTCCCAGCTGTTGTCGGGGATGGTTTCGTCGACACCGGCCGTGGCCGGGTCGTCCGCCCTGGGCGCGTTCTTGACAAAATACAGTTGCACCGGGATGGCGCTGCCCTGCGCGTCGTACACGTTCACCGCCGTGCCGTACTCTTTGGCCGCAGAGCTCAGGGCGTTTGGCCCCGTAGGGCTCGTGATGGTCAACGGACCGAGGGCCTCGGCACGCGCATCCAGGTTGGCGGTGATGTTGATGTTGGTGGTGGCCCGTGGGTCGATCGGCGCCCCCGTGGGCAAGCGCAGGTCTTTCGTTTCCTTGCCGTTGCT
>NZ_JAAQQT010000114.1:0-320 GCF_011742065.1 Aquabacterium sp. A08 | reverse complement strand
GTGGAATTTGTGCAGCCCCGGGGTGGCCTGTTCGTGTGGGCGCGGCTGACCGGTGCGCGCGGGCAAGTGCAGGACAGCCAGGTGTTCGCGCAGCGCGCCATCGACCAGGGCGTGGCCTTTGTGCCCGGCGCGCCGTTTTACTGCGAGCAACCCGACCGCGCCAGCTTCCGCCTGAGCTTTGCCACCTCGGACGTGGAAAAAATCCGCGAAGGCGTGCAGCGCCTAGCGCGGGCCTTGTGACCCGAGCCCCCAAGCCATGAAAAGCCCGACCGTTGCGGTGCTGCTGATCCTGTTGGGGGTCTATTTCCTGTTGTCCAACC
>NZ_JAAQQT010000113.1:0-350 GCF_011742065.1 Aquabacterium sp. A08 | reverse complement strand
GAAGACGCCACGCTGGTGCAGGGCCTGCGCGAATGGCTGTGGCAGGAAGGCCTGCTGCAAAGCCAGAAGGTGGACGGCAAGAACGAGCACGACCCCGACGTGGCCAAGTTCCGCGACTACTTCGACTACGACGAACCCATAGCCCGCGTGCCCTCGCACCGCGCCTTGGCGGTGTTCCGTGGTCGCGCGCTGGAAATCCTGGACGCCAAGTTGGTGGTGCCGGAGCCGGAGCTGTCGGAGAGCGCCAAGACCACGGGCAAACCCGGCGCCGTGCCCTCGCTGGCCGAAGGCCGCATCGCCCGCCACCTGGGCTGGAGCCACCAGGCCCGCCCGGCGGACGACCTGATCCG
>NZ_JAAQQT010000112.1:0-273 GCF_011742065.1 Aquabacterium sp. A08 | reverse complement strand
GTTGTTCAGCGTGAGTTCGTGCGCCGCTTCCGGGTCCATGTTGAACAGGAAGGGGCGGGCGAAGGAATAAGGCAGCAGGGACATTGGATAATCGCGTGGAGTGGGTGGCCCCAAACGGCCACCGCCCGGCATTGTCCCAGATCGCACCCGCCCCACCATGAGCACCCCCACCCTGACACAAGACGAACTCAAGACCCTGGTCGGCCAAGCCGCGCTGCAGTATGTGGTGCCCGGCGAGATCGTCGGCGTCGGCACCGGCTCCACCGTCAACAA
>NZ_JAAQQT010000111.1:0-324 GCF_011742065.1 Aquabacterium sp. A08 | reverse complement strand
CCCCAGGAACTGGCCCTGCTGCCCTTCATTGAAAGTGCCTTCAACCCGCAGGCCGTCTCACACGCCAAGGCCGCCGGCATGTGGCAGTTCATGCCCGCCACCGGCCGCGACTTCGACCTCAAGCAGAACGCCTTCCGCGACGACCGCCGCGACGTGCTGGCCTCCACCCGCGCCGCGCTGGACTACCTGCAGCGCCTGCACCGCATGTTCGGCGACTGGCATCTGGCCTTGGCCGCCTACAACTGGGGCGAAGGCAATGTGATGCGCGCCATCAAGCGCAACCAGGCCGAGGGCCTGGGCACCGGCTACGAGGACCTGCGCATG
>NZ_JAAQQT010000110.1:0-324 GCF_011742065.1 Aquabacterium sp. A08 | reverse complement strand
CCCCAGGAACTGGCCCTGCTGCCCTTCATTGAAAGTGCCTTCAACCCGCAGGCCGTCTCACACGCCAAGGCCGCCGGCATGTGGCAGTTCATGCCGGCCACCGGCCGCGACTTCGACCTCAAGCAGAACGCTTTCCGCGACGACCGCCGCGACGTGCTGGCGTCCACCAAGGCCGCGCTGGACTACCTGCAGCGCCTGCACCGCATGTTCGGCGACTGGCACCTGGCCCTGGCCGCCTACAACTGGGGCGAAGGCAATGTGATGCGCGCCATCAAGCGCAACCAGGCCGAGGGCCTGGGCACCGGCTACGAGGACCTGCGCATG
>NZ_JAAQQT010000109.1:0-737 GCF_011742065.1 Aquabacterium sp. A08 | reverse complement strand
TGCCGGACAAGTTCCACGGCATCCACGACCAGGAAATCAAGTACCGCCAGCGCTACGTCGACCTGATGACCGACGAGCAGGCGCGCAAGCGCTTCATGGCACGCAGCCTGGCGGTGACCAGCATCCGCGAATTCATGGTGCAGCACGAGTTTCTGGAAGTGGAAACCCCCATGCTGCACGCCATTCCCGGCGGTGCCAACGCCAAGCCGTTTGTCACGCACCACAACGCGCTGGAGCAGGACATGTTCCTGCGCATCGCGCCCGAGCTGTTCCTCAAGCGCCTGATCGTGGGCGGCTTTGAGCGCGTGTTCGAGATCAACCGCAACTTCCGCAACGAAGGCATCAGCGTCCGGCACAACCCCGAGTTCACCATGATGGAGTTCTACGCGGGTTACTGGAACTACCTGGACCTGATGGCCTTCACCGAGCAACTGATCCGCCACGCCGCGCACCGCGTCTGCGGCAGCGCCCAGCTCACCTACCAGGGCCGTGACGTGGACCTGGAGGCGCCGTTCGAGCGCCTGACCATCCGCGAAGCGATCCTGAAGCACACCGAAGCCGGCGAGAACGTGGACAGCCACGACTGGCTGGTGCAGCAATTGAAGAAGCTGGGCATGGACCCGGTGAAAGACCGCCTGGACAGCCGCAGCCTGGCCGGCCTGCAGGTGATGTATTTTGAAGAAACGGTGGAAGACAAGCTCTGGAACCCGACCTTCATCTGCAACCACCCGACCGAG
>NZ_JAAQQT010000108.1:0-413 GCF_011742065.1 Aquabacterium sp. A08 | reverse complement strand
CCCACTTCGGCCTGAAGGGCTTGGCGGTCACTTGCGCTGTTGGAGGCGTTGGCCGATTGCACTGCCAGCTCTCGCACCCGCTGCAGAATGTCGCCGGCGGCCTTCATCGCCCCTTCTGACACCTGCGCCAACGAGATGCCGTCATTGGCGTTGCGCACCGCCTGGTTCAAGCCGCGGATCTGGCTGGTGAAGCGCTCGGAGATGGCCAAGCCCGCGGCGTCGTCCTTCGCACTGTTGATGCGCAGACCCGACGACAGGCGCTGGATGGATTGGGACAACTGCGACTGACTCGCCGATAAGTTGCGCTGTGCAGTGAGCGAACTGACGTTGGTGTTGATGATGGCGGCCATGGCAAACACTCCTGTGGCTTGAAGGTTGAAACGGGCATTGCTGCCACAGCTCCGACAAACATG
>NZ_JAAQQT010000107.1:0-465 GCF_011742065.1 Aquabacterium sp. A08 | reverse complement strand
GCCGTTGAACTCGGTGGTCACCGCGATGCGGTCCAGCTCCGACAGCAGTTGCCCCACTTCTGCCTGCAGCGCCTTGCGGTCGCTGGCGCTGTTGGAAGCGTTAACTGATTGCACCGACAGTTCACGCACGCGCTGGAGAATTGAACTGGCGTTCGCAAGCGCACCTTCTGCGACCTGCGCTAGGGAAATACCATCGTTGGCGTTGCGCACCGCCTGATTAAGTCCCCGGATCTGGCTAGTAAACCGCTCAGAGATGGCAAGACCGGCAGCGTCGTCCTTGGCGCTGTTAATGCGCAGACCCGACGACAGGCGTTGGATGGATTGCGACAGAGAAGACTGACTGGTCGTCAAGTTCCTCTGAGCAGTAAGAGAACTGACGTTGGTGTTGATGATGGCGGCCATGGCAAACACTCCTGTGGCTTGAAGGTTGAAACGGGCATTGCTGCCACAGCTCCGACAAACATG
>NZ_JAAQQT010000011.1:0-244 GCF_011742065.1 Aquabacterium sp. A08 | reverse complement strand
CGTCTTCGAAGACACGGTTCTCGGCCTCGAAGTCGAACAGGGCGCGGGAGGAAATGGCGACGACGAGCTGGCCTTCGAGGGTGGCGGGCATGGTGGCCCGATTATTTCACCAACTGGTTGAGCTGGATGATGGGCAGCATGACCGCCAACACGATCAGCAGCACCACCACGCCCATGGCCACGATGAGCAGGGGCTCGAGCAGGGTGGCCAGGCGCAGGGCGCGGCGCTGCACCTCGGCGCTGA
>NZ_JAAQQT010000010.1:0-450 GCF_011742065.1 Aquabacterium sp. A08 | reverse complement strand
CGGCTGGTCCGACGAGATCAAACCAGACGACTACACATGTAGAACTGCGCGAAGAAGGCTTGCGGACGGGGGTTCAAATCCCCCCAGCTCCACCACCTTGCAACCGAAAAACCCCTTGAGAAATCAAGGGGTTTTTCTTTTGAGCGCGCATTTTCCGTTGATTGGCAAGCTGTCACCGCCTGCCCGTGTGGAGCGCCAAGCCGCGACGGCGTTGGCCGTGGATCACGCGCCGAACGACAGCGCGCCCGGAGGCAAGGGGCGGCCCAGGGCGTTGCTCAGCACCGTGTAGTGCATGGTTTCGTCGGCGGCGAGGCGGGCGGCCACTTTGGCCAGGTCGCGGTTGCCCAGGGACGGGATGACGCTCAGGTAGGCGTTGGTGGCCCCCAGTTCCAGCCGCGCCGCCAGGTCCAGCACATCGGTCTGGTTTTTCAGGGCGCCAGCGTTCAAGGC
>NZ_JAAQQT010000106.1:0-432 GCF_011742065.1 Aquabacterium sp. A08 | reverse complement strand
CTGAGCCGCGAGCGCCAGGCCAACCTGCTGCGGCACTGGCTGCGCCAGGGCTGGCAGGTGGCCCCCAGCGAGGCCCAGTTGCACGAACTGCTGCGTCAGGTGGCCGCCTGCACCACGCGCGGGCACTGCATCCGCCTCAAGGTGGCCGACGGCCACGTGCTGCGCCAGGGGCCGGTGCTGGAGTTTGCGCGCAATTTATAATCTTGCGTTTTGCGCCCGACCGCCGGCGGCGCGAAAAACCCTGATCCCGGCGCGTACCTCCCCAGATTCAATGGCACTGATCGTTCACAAATACGGCGGCACCAGCATGGGCTCGACCGAGCGCATCCGCAACGTGGCCAAACGCGTGGCCAAGTGGCACCGCGCCGGCCACCAGATGGTGGTGGTCCCCAGCGCCATGAGCGGCGAAACCAACCGCCTGCTGGGCCTGGC
>NZ_JAAQQT010000105.1:0-251 GCF_011742065.1 Aquabacterium sp. A08 | reverse complement strand
GCCGCCCCGCAAGCCGCCCCCGCCGACGTGTTGCGCAGCGCGCGCCGCATCGTGGTCAAGGTGGGCTCCAGCCTGGTCACCAACGAAGGGCGCGGCCTGGACGAGGCCGCCATCGGGCAGTGGAGCGAACAGCTCAGCGCCCTGGTGCGGGACGGGCGCGAGGTCATCATGGTCAGCAGCGGCGCCATCGCCGAGGGCATGAAGCGCCTGGGCTGGACGGTGCGGCCCAAGGAAATCAACGAACTCCAGGC
>NZ_JAAQQT010000104.1:0-395 GCF_011742065.1 Aquabacterium sp. A08 | reverse complement strand
GGTGAGCAGGTGCTGATCCAGTCGCCCGCCATCATCGAATGGCTGGAAGAGCAGTACCCCACGCCCGCGCTGCTGCCGGCCGACGCCGGCGGCCGCCAGCGGGTGCGCGCGCTCGCCGCCATCGTCGGCTGCGACATCCACCCGGTCAACAACCGCCGCATCCTGGAGTACCTGCGCAAGCAGTTCGGCGCCGACGAGGCCGCCATCAACGCCTGGTGCGGCACCTGGATCGGTGCGGGCTTCGACGCCTACGAGGCGCTGCTGGCCGCCGACACGCAGCGTGGCCGCTACAGCTTTGGTGACACGCCCACGCTGGCCGACTGCTACCTGGTGCCGCAGGTGGAAAGCGCCCGCCGCTTCCAGGTGGACCTGAACCGCTGGCCGCTGATCCAGCA
>NZ_JAAQQT010000103.1:0-448 GCF_011742065.1 Aquabacterium sp. A08 | reverse complement strand
TGTCCATGCAGCTGATCCGCCCCTTTGTGGGGGATTTTTACATCCCCGGCCTGGGCCTGCTGCTGGCCACCGGCGCCATCGTGCTGACCGGCTTCTTGATTTCGGGCAAAACCACGGCGCGGCTGCTGTCATGGGTGGAGCTGCCGTTCACCAACCTGCCGGTGGTCAAGAGCGTGTACTCCTCGCTCAAAAGCTTCGCCGACTATTTTGCGCCCCAACCCGCCGGCGGCGCCAGCCAGCAGGTGGTGGTGTTGCGTCCGCCGGGGCAGGACGTGGAAATCGTCGGCCTCATCACCCGCAACCACCTGCGCGGCTTGCCGCCGGGTTTTCTGCCCGGTGACCGGGTGGCGGTGTACCTGCCCATGGGTTACATGATCGGCGGCTACACCCTGTTCGTGCCGCGCGACTGGCTCACCCCCATCGACATGTCGGTGGAAGAAGCCATGCG
>NZ_JAAQQT010000102.1:0-566 GCF_011742065.1 Aquabacterium sp. A08 | reverse complement strand
TGCTCATGGGGCTAGCCTAGGGGGCGGTGTGCGGGGTATTGTCGGCCAGGCGCAGCAGGGCGGCGGCGGTGGGGAAATCGAAGGCGGCCACGGCGTTGCGGAAGGCGGGGTACTGGGCGCCGAGTGCCCGCTGCAGGGCCGAGGCGTGGGCCTGGGCCCAGTCGATGGCGCGGGTGTCGCCACGGTCCAGCCAGTCCAGCAGGGGGGCGAACTGGCCGGGGGTGGAAGGGGCTTCGGGTGGGCTGGTGTTCTGGGCGGGCGCTTGGGCTTCGGTGTCCGCTGACGCCGCCTCTGGCGCGGGCTGCGGCTGGCCGGCGCGCGCCAGCCAGTCGCGCAAGCCGGCCACCAGCGCGTCCTGGCGGGCGTGCAGGTGCGCCAGCGCCTCGGCCAGCGCCGCATCGGGCACGGGCGCCGGTTCCTGGGCCGCCGCCGAGGTTTGCACCGCTTGCGATTCCCGTCCTTCCAGCGCCTCGCGCAAGCGCACATCCAGCGCCTGGGCCGCGTCCTGCACCGCCGTGGCCCCCAGGTTGCCCGCCACCCCCTTGAGCGTGTGCACCAAGCGGTGC
>NZ_JAAQQT010000101.1:0-337 GCF_011742065.1 Aquabacterium sp. A08 | reverse complement strand
TGTGCGCGCCGTAGCTCAGGCCGACGCTGGCCGAGGCGCGGGAGATCTCCTCCATCGCGATCATGTGCGCCAGGTAGCCCATGTTGGCGCCGCCGAATTCCTCGGGCACGGTGATGCCGAGCACGCCCAGGTCGCCCATCTTGCGCCACAGGTCCATGGGGAACTGGTCGGTGCGGTCGATCTCGGCCGCGCGCGGGGCGATTTCGGCCTGAGCAAAGTCACGCACCGCGTCGCGCAGGGCGTTGATGTCGTCGCCGAGCATGAAGTCCAGGCCGGGCAGTGGGGGCAAAGCGCTCATGGTGGGGTCTCCTGTGGGGAAATCGGAAGAAAAAAGGGG
>NZ_JAAQQT010000100.1:0-305 GCF_011742065.1 Aquabacterium sp. A08 | reverse complement strand
GCCCGCCTGCAGCCCACCGACGCGGTGGTGCTGGGCGACCTGGGCTACGCCCTGCTGCAACGCGGCCGCTGGGCCCAGGCCCGCAACCCCCTGTTTACCGCCGCCGAACTGGCGCCGCAAGATGCCCGCGCCCTGGCGAACCTGGCCCTGTACCACCACATGACCGGCAACCCCGAACTGGCCGAACGGCTGTTGGCGTCGCCGGGCATCGGCCCCGAAGCGCGCGACAAGGTGCGCGCTCTGGCCGCCGCACGCACCGGTGCGGTGGACGGCCGTGAAACCTTTTCCGCCCCGCCTCGGTAAAC
>NZ_JAAQQT010000099.1:0-374 GCF_011742065.1 Aquabacterium sp. A08 | reverse complement strand
GGCGCCGTCGTCGGTCAGGTGGTGCACACCATGAACGACATCAACCAGAGCAGCCAGCGCATCAGCGACATCATCAGCGTGATCGACGGCATCGCCTTCCAGACCAACATCCTGGCGCTGAACGCGGCGGTGGAGGCCGCGCGCGCCGGTGAACAAGGGCGCGGCTTTGCGGTGGTGGCCGGCGAGGTGCGCACCCTGGCCCAGCGCAGCGCCCAGGCGGCCAAAGAGATCAAGGACCTCATCAACGCCAGCGTGGCCAAGGTGCAGGACGGCAGCCGGCTGGTGGAAGACGCCGGCACCACCATGAGCGAAATCGTCAGCAGCGTGCAGCGGGTGACCGACATCATCGGCGAGATCACCGCGGCCGCGGCCGA
>NZ_JAAQQT010000098.1:0-538 GCF_011742065.1 Aquabacterium sp. A08 | reverse complement strand
CCTGGGCCGGGCAGCGCATCGCGCCCAACGTCTGTTACGAGGACGTGTTCGGCGAAGAGCTGGCGGCCTCGTTCCGCGACCCGGCGCAGGCGCCCTCGGTGCTGGTGAACGTGAGCAACCTGGCCTGGTTCGGGGACACGGTGGCGATCGACCAACACCGCCACATGTCGCGCCTGCGGGCGCTGGAGCTGGAGCGGCCCATGCTGCGCGCCACCAACACCGGCGCCACGGCGGTGATCGACCACCGCGGCCGGGTGCAGGCCGAACTGCCGCGCCTGACCCGCGCCGTGCTGGAGGCCGAGGTGGAGGGCCGCCACGGCGTGACGCCTTACGCCCGGTGGGCCGGCCGTTGGGGCCTGTGGCCGCTGGTGGCGCTGTGCCTGGGGGTGTTGGCCGGCTTGGCCGTCTGGGGTCGCCGGGCCCGCCCGAACTAAAATGACACATTGCCCAAAGGCGGCGCGGGTCTTGCGGCCCCGCCGCCTTTGCATGAAGTCCTAGCCCCCCGTCCGATGCTGACCTTTCAACAAATCATCCTCAA
>NZ_JAAQQT010000097.1:0-296 GCF_011742065.1 Aquabacterium sp. A08 | reverse complement strand
ATGTTCGCCTCGGGCACCTCCACGTTCTGGAACACCATCTCGCCGGTGTGGCTGCCGCGCATGCCCAGCTTGTCCAGCTTTTGCGCGGTGGAAAACCCGGGCATGCCCTTTTCCACGATGAAGGCGGTCACACCACGGGCACCCAGTTCCGGCTCGGTCTTGGCGTAGACCACCATGGTGTCGGCGTCGGGGCCGTTGGTAATCCACATCTTGCTGCCGTTGAGCAGGTAGTAGCCGCCCTTGTCCTCGGCGCGCAGCTTCATGCTGATCACGTCGGAGCCGGCGCCCGGTTCGCT
>NZ_JAAQQT010000096.1:0-247 GCF_011742065.1 Aquabacterium sp. A08 | reverse complement strand
TTCGTGCGCAACTTCATGGACGGCTCGGCCAGCGTCAAGGCCGCCATGGCCGCCTACGTGGCCGCCGTGAAGGACGGCAGCTTCCCCGACAACGCCCTGCACGCCTGGTAAACCGCCCCGTTTGTATGCAAGTCGTTCACACCATTGCCGAGCTGCGCCAGGTGCTGGCCCGCTTCGACGCGCCCGCCTTCGTGCCCACCATGGGCAACCTGCACGCCGGGCACCTGGCCCTGGTGCGCCAGGCAAA
>NZ_JAAQQT010000095.1:0-557 GCF_011742065.1 Aquabacterium sp. A08 | reverse complement strand
TTGGCGCGGAAGAACACGTTGCCCTGGGCCACCGAGGGGTTGCCGATGTTGGCAAAAATCCGGTCGAACTCGGGGTAGGCCTGGCCGATGCGCTCGACCGCCTCGGCGTAGCGGCGGGTGTACTCCAGCGTGGCGCCGTCGGGGCCGTTGATGACGGTGAGGATGACGCCGCGGTCCTCGATCGGGGCCAGTTCCTGCTTGGTGGTCTGCAGCAGCCAGGCGCTGCCAGCGGCGCTGCCCAGCATGACCAGCACCACCAACCAGCGCGCCCGCAGCGCGGCGCCCAGCAGCGCGCCATAGCCACGGGTAATGGCCGTCAGGCCCGCCTCCATGGCGCGGTCGAAGCGGTTGGGCGCGGGATTGTGCCGCAGCAGCTTCGAGCACATCATGGGCGACAGTGTCAGCGCCACGAAGCCGGAGACCAGCACCGCGCCGGCCAGGGCCAGCGCGAATTCGGCGAACAGGCGCCCGGTGCGCCCGGGCGTGAAGGCCAGCGGCGCGTACACCGCGGCCAGGGTCAGCGTCATGGCGACCACCGCAAAGCCAATTTCCTTGGC
>NZ_JAAQQT010000094.1:0-337 GCF_011742065.1 Aquabacterium sp. A08 | reverse complement strand
CCCCTTTTTTCTTCCGATTTCCCCACAGGAGACCCCACCATGAGCGCTTTGCCCCCACTGCCCGGCCTGGACTTCATGCTCGGCGACGACATCAATGCCCTGCGCGACGCGGTGCGCGACTTCGCCCAGGCCGAAATCGCCCCACGCGCCGCCGCGATCGACCGCGACGACCAGTTCCCCATGGACCTGTGGCGCAAGATGGGCGACCTGGGCGTGCTCGGTATCACCGTGGGCGAGGAATACGGCGGCGCCAACATGGGCTACCTGGCGCACATGATCGCGATGGAGGAGATCTCCCGCGCCTCGGCCAGCGTCGGCCTGAGCTACGGCGCGCACA
>NZ_JAAQQT010000093.1:0-235 GCF_011742065.1 Aquabacterium sp. A08 | reverse complement strand
GTCTCGGCCTGGTCCTGCACAAACTGCTCCAGCATCTGCCGGTAAAAGCCCAGCTTGCCGGTGCAGCGGCGCAGCCCCAGCGCCGCGTCCAGTCCTGCCACTTCGGGCAGCTCGGCCGGGGCCGGCGCGGCCGCGGCCGAGGCCGCGGCCGAGGCAGCGGCCAGCGCATGCGCGCGCGGCGGCGTGTAGCCCTGGCGCGGCGGCACCCAGCGCAGCAGGGCGGCCCACAGCTGCT
>NZ_JAAQQT010000092.1:0-366 GCF_011742065.1 Aquabacterium sp. A08 | reverse complement strand
CTCGGCCTTGACCGTGTCGCCGGGCTTGACCAGCAGTTCGATGACCGCGACCTCGTCGAAATCGCCAATGTCGGGAACCTTGATGTCCATGAGTGTCATGTTCAGGGTCCCTTCTTAGAGCAACACGCGACGGAAGTCGCCGAGTATCTGGCCGAGGTACGCGTTGAACCGCGCCGCTGCCGCGCCGTCTATCACGCGGTGGTCCCAGGTCAGGCTCAAGGGCAGCATCAAGCGCGGCTGGAAGGCCTTGCCGTCCCACACCGGCTCCATCTGGCTCTTGCAGACGCCCAGGATGGCGACTTCGGGCGCGTTGATGATGGGCGTGAAGTAACGGCCACCGATGCCACCCAGGCTGGAGATGGTGAA
>NZ_JAAQQT010000091.1:0-357 GCF_011742065.1 Aquabacterium sp. A08 | reverse complement strand
ACCGACACCAGCTTCGACGACATCCGCGACCTGGCCGTCAGCAGCAGCCTGTGGGATTCCGAGTTCACCCCCACCAAAAACGTGTACGGCACCGGCATTGGCGACTACTCCAGCCGCGCCAGCAACCAGATCCGCTACGAGTCCCCCTCGTTCAGCGGCTTCACCGTCGGCGTGAGCCTGGGCCTGGACGAAGAACCCAGCCCGGTCAAGCGCGACACCATCGCGTACAACCTGCGCTACAAGGCCGGCGCGCTGGACCTGGGCCTGGGCTACCAGGAACAGAAGCACGAATCCACCCCCGGCAGCGACCGCGAGTACACCGCCCTGTCGGGCGCGTACAACTTTGGCGTGGCCCGC
>NZ_JAAQQT010000090.1:0-560 GCF_011742065.1 Aquabacterium sp. A08 | reverse complement strand
CTGACGCTGAGCCAGAGCTGCCCCGCCACCCCGGGCCAGGCGGTCAAGGCGCCTTTCGTCATCCCGGTGGCGCTGGGCCTGCTGGACGCGCAGGGCCAGGCTCTGCCGCTGCAGCTGGCCCACTGGAGCCAGCCCGAACACGGCACCCGCACCCTGGTGCTGACCGAGGCCTGCGAAACCTTCACGTTCGTCCACCTGGACCACGAGCCGGTGCCTTCGCTGCTGCGCGGCTTCAGCGCCCCTGTGGTGTTGGAGCACGACTACACCGATGCCCAGTTGCTCACCCTGCTGGCTTTCGATGCCGACCCGTTCAACCGCTGGGAAGCCGGCCAACGCCTGGCCCTGCGCCGCGCCCTGGCGGCCATCCGGGCCACCGGCCCGGTGCCGGCCGAGGTGCTGGACAGCGCCTACCTGGCCGCCATGCAGGCCGTGCTGCGCCACCCCGCGCTGGACGCTGCCTTCAAAGAGCTGGTGCTGACGCTGCCGGCCGAAACCTACATCGCCGAACAGCTGGACGTGGTGGACCCACAGCGCATCCACGCGGTGCGCGAAGCCATGCG
>NZ_JAAQQT010000089.1:0-470 GCF_011742065.1 Aquabacterium sp. A08 | reverse complement strand
CGCATCATGGGCTCGAACTTCTCGTTCCAGCTGCACGCCCACCACGGTTTCGGTGCCTACATTTGCGGCGAAGAAACCGCGCTGCTCGAATCGCTGGAAGGCAAAAAAGGCCAACCGCGTTTCAAGCCGCCGTTCCCGGCCAGCTTTGGCCTGTACGGCAAGCCCACCACCATCAACAACACCGAGACCTTCGCGGCGGTGCCCTGGATTATTCGCAACGGCGGCCAGGCTTACCTCGAATGCGGCAAGCCGAACAACGGCGGTACCAAGATCTTCTCAGTCAGTGGCGACGTGGAGCGTCCCGGCAACTACGAGATTCCGCTCGGCACCCCGTTCAGCAAGCTGCTGGAGTTGGCGGGCGGCGTTCGTGCCGGTCGCCAGCTCAAGGCAGTGATTCCGGGCGGCTCGTCCGCCCCGGTGCTGCCGGCCAACATCATCATGGACTGCACGATGGACTACGACTCCATCAG
>NZ_JAAQQT010000088.1:0-252 GCF_011742065.1 Aquabacterium sp. A08 | reverse complement strand
ATGCCCGTGGAAGACGTGTTCTCCATCTCCGGCCGCGGCACCGTCGTGACCGGCCGTATCGAGCGCGGCATCATCAAGGTCGGTGAAGAAATCGAAATCGTCGGTATCTCCACCACCCAGAAGACCACCTGCACCGGCGTGGAAATGTTCCGCAAGCTGCTGGACCAAGGCCAGGCAGGCGACAACGTCGGCATCCTGCTGCGCGGCACCAAGCGCGAAGACGTCCAGCGCGGCCAGGTGCTGTGCAAGCCC
>NZ_JAAQQT010000087.1:0-353 GCF_011742065.1 Aquabacterium sp. A08 | reverse complement strand
CTGCGTGGCCTGATGGGGCTGGAGAGCAAGGGGCGCATCTTCCGCGACCGCTTTTTGATTGCCGACGTGAAGATGGCGGCCGATTTCCCGACCGAGCGCTGGTTCTGGTTCGACCCGCCCTTCCACCCGAACCAGAGCGTGCTGCTGCACCGCGAGCCCGACAATGTCTGGCGCATCGACTTCCAGCTCGGCTGGGACGCCGACCCGGAAGAAGAAAAGAAGCCGGAAAACATCGTCCCGCGCGTCAAGGCGTTGCTGGGCAAGGACGTGGATTTCACCCTGGAGTGGGCCAGCGTCTACACCTTCGCCTGCCTGCGCATGGACCGCTTCGTCCACGGTCGGGTGATTTTTGC
>NZ_JAAQQT010000009.1:0-307 GCF_011742065.1 Aquabacterium sp. A08 | reverse complement strand
GCCTCCAGCCGGCGCACCCGCCGCAGCGCCGTGGCCGGCGACACCCCGCAGCGCTCGGCCAGCCGGTGGTTGGGCTGGCGGGCGTCGGTCTGCAGTGCGTTCAGCAGACAGAGGTCGACCGCATCGATGGAATTTTCATTCAAATTCATTGTATTTATGTTGTTAAATTTTTTTCGATGTGTGTACTGACGGGATATTGCATCAACATAAAGAAAAAGACCACAAATTTCTTCTGTGCCGGCCTAGCATCGCGCCATTCGCAGTGAATCAAACAGGGGTGAGACCATGTGTGGAATCGTCGGCGCGG
>NZ_JAAQQT010000086.1:0-220 GCF_011742065.1 Aquabacterium sp. A08 | reverse complement strand
GTCTCGGCCTGGTCCTGCACAAACTGCTCCAGCATCTGCCGGTAAAAGCCCAGCTTGCCGGTGCAGCGGCGCAGCCCCAGCGCCGCGTCCAGTCCCGCCACTTCGGGCAACTCGGCCGGGGCCGGCGCGGCCGAGGCAGCGGCCAGCGCATGCGCGCGCGGCGGCGTGTAGCCCTGGCGCGGCGGCACCCAGCGCAGCAGGGCGGCCCACAGCTGCTCCG
>NZ_JAAQQT010000085.1:0-409 GCF_011742065.1 Aquabacterium sp. A08 | reverse complement strand
TGCGGCCGCGCCTACTCGCCGCGCTTCCTGTGGATGTGGCCCAACGCGCGCATCAGTGTCATGGGTGGCGAGCAGGCCGCCAGCGTGCTGGCCACGGTCAAGCGCGACGGCATCGAGGCCAAGGGCGGCCAGTGGAGCACGGCGGAAGAAGAGGCCTTCAAGGCCCCGATCAAGCAGCAGTACGAGGAACAGGGCCACCCCTACTACGCCACGGCGCGCCTGTGGGACGACGGCATCATCGACCCCGCCGACACCCGCCGCGTGCTGGCGCTGGGCCTGAGTGCCACGCTCAACGCCCCCACCCCGGACACCCGGTTCGGCGTGTTCCGCATGTGAGGGGCCGGACATGAGCAACCTGACCGTGACCGTGCAGGCGCACCGCGCCACCGTGACCCTGACCCGCGCCGAG
>NZ_JAAQQT010000084.1:0-409 GCF_011742065.1 Aquabacterium sp. A08 | reverse complement strand
TGCGGCCGCGCCTACTCGCCGCGCTTCCTGTGGATGTGGCCCAACGCGCGCATCAGTGTCATGGGTGGCGAGCAGGCCGCCAGCGTGCTGGCCACCGTCAAGCGCGACGGCATCGAAGCCAAGGGCGCCAGTTGGAGCATGGAGGAGGAGGAGGCCTTCAAGGCGCCGATTCGCCGCCAGTACGAAGAGCAGGGCCACCCCTACTACGCCACCGCCCGCCTGTGGGACGACGGTGTGATCGACCCGGCCGACACGCGCCGTGTGCTGGCGCTGGGGCTGAGCGCGAGCTTGAACGCCCCCACCCCGGACACCAAGTTCGGCGTGTTCCGCATGTGAGGGGCCGGACATGAGCAACCTGACCGTGACCGTGCAGGCGCACCGCGCCACCGTGACCCTGACCCGCGCCGAG
>NZ_JAAQQT010000083.1:0-348 GCF_011742065.1 Aquabacterium sp. A08 | reverse complement strand
TCGGTGAAGCCCAGCGTGCTGCCGCCGTTGAAGCCGATCCAGCCGAAAAACAGCAACAGGCAGCCCAGCATGGCCAGCGGCAGGTTGCCGGCGGGTATGGCCGCTGGCGTGTCGCCTTCGGCAAAGCGGCCGCTGCGGGGCCCGACCTGC
This sequence comes from Aquabacterium sp. A08, assembly GCF_011742065.1. Lineage (NCBI taxonomy): Bacteria > Pseudomonadati > Pseudomonadota > Betaproteobacteria > Burkholderiales > Sphaerotilaceae > Aquabacterium > Aquabacterium sp. A08. Next base: position 198 of record NZ_JAAQQT010000083.1, on the reverse strand, counting down.
ACCACCGCCACCACCGCCACCCAACCGCCCACGCTGTGCACCACGGTCGAGCCGGCGAAGTCCACAAAGCCCAGGGCCCGCAGCCAGCCCAGGCCGCTGTCGCCGGCGCTGCCCCAGGCCCAGTGCCCGAACACCGGGTAGATCAGCGCCGAGACGGCGGCCGACAGGGCCAGGTAGGTGCCAAAGCGCATGCGCTCG
>NZ_JAAQQT010000082.1:0-335 GCF_011742065.1 Aquabacterium sp. A08 | reverse complement strand
CGCGCGCTGGTGGCCCGCTTCTGGCAGCAACCGTGGCACGGCAAACTCACCCGCTGGGGCACCGAACTGCACGACCGTTTCCTGCTGCCCACCTTTGTGCGCATGGACTTCGACGACGTGCTCGACGACCTGGCCCAGTGCGGCTACAAGTTCGAGAAAAGCTGGTTCGACCCGCACTTTGAGTTCCGCTTCCCGCTCATCGGGCAAGTGGCGGCCAAGGGCATCGAACTCACCCTGCGGAACGCGCTGGAGCCGTGGCACGTCATGGGCGAGGAAGGCTCGGCCGGCGGCACCGTGCGCTACGTGGACTCGTCGCTGGAGCGGGTGGAGGTGCG
>NZ_JAAQQT010000081.1:0-335 GCF_011742065.1 Aquabacterium sp. A08 | reverse complement strand
CGCGCGCTGGTGGCCCGCTTCTGGCAGCAACCGTGGCACGGCAAACTCACCCGCTGGGGCACCGAACTGCACGACCGTTTCCTGCTGCCCACCTTCGTGCGCATGGACTTCGACGACGTGCTCGACGACCTGGCCCAGTGCGGTTACCGGTTCGAGAAGGGCTGGTTCGACCCGCACTTCGAGTTCCGTTTCCCGCTCATCGGGCAAGTGGCGGCCAAGGGCATCGAACTCACCCTGCGCAACGCGCTGGAGCCGTGGCACGTCATGGGCGAGGAAGGCTCGGCCGGCGGCACCGTGCGCTACGTGGACTCGTCGCTGGAGCGGGTGGAGGTGCG
>NZ_JAAQQT010000080.1:0-781 GCF_011742065.1 Aquabacterium sp. A08 | reverse complement strand
CGAACTGAATGGTGTGCCCTGCCTGGCGCTGGACGAAGCCGACGTGGCCAAACAGGCCATCGCCTGCACCCGCAGCTTCGGCCAGACCGTGACCGACCTGGCCGATTTGCGCCAGGCGGTGACAGAATTCGCCGGCCGCGCGGCGGTGAAGCTGCGGCGCCAGGGCAGCCACGCCACGCTGGTGCAGACCTACATCCGCTCCAGCCCGTTTCGGCCGGCACACTACGCGCGGGCGCTGGCCGTGCCCCTCCAGCCCACGGCCGACACGCTTCAGATCGCGGCCGCCGCCCTGCGGGCGCTGGAAGCCATTTACCGCCCGGGGGTCGATTACGCCAAAGCCGGCGTCCTGCTGCTGGGGCTGGAGCCGGCGTCGGAACGCCAGGCCACGCTGCCCTGGGCGCCGACGGCCCCGGCCAGCGCCGGCCAGCGCCACCGGCTGATGCAGACGCTGGACGCTCTCAACGCCCGCTGGGGCCCGGGCACCGTGGCGCTGGGCAGCGCCGCCCTGCGCCGTGCGGCCCCGCCGCGCTGGGCCATGCGCCAGCAGCGCCGCTCGCCGCGCTACACCACCCGCTGGGACGAACTGCTGACCCTGGCCTGAACACAAGCACAGGAGAAGCCACGTACACCATGACCGCGATAAGCCGAGGCAAGAAAAAAGCACCTGGGCGGACCGCACAGGTGCTTGATTCGTATGGTGGGTCGTGCGTGACTCGAACACGCGACCTACGGATTAAAAGTCCGCTGCTCTACCAACTGAGCTAACGACCCCACCGGAAAC
>NZ_JAAQQT010000079.1:0-356 GCF_011742065.1 Aquabacterium sp. A08 | reverse complement strand
CGGGCGCCGACTTCATCCGCGACGAGCGGCTGCGGCAGTACCTCAGCACCCTGGCCCCCGACGACGAGATGGGCCACGTGGACCTGGTGCTGGGCCAACCCGCCCCCCACACTGGACCGCAGGGCTGACTGACCTCAGTTCAACGCGATCCTGGCCTGCAGGTCGATGTCGCGGTGCTCCGTGTGACACATGAAATCCAGCAGCGGGTGACCCTGCTCTGCCCACAAGGCCTGGGCGCCCGACACATTGAGCTGCATCACCCGGTGCGGCAGGTTGAACACGTGCGCCAGCGGCACGTAGCCCATGCCGGGGTACACGTCCTGGAACAGCAGCCGGTCGTACTGGCGGTCGATCGG
>NZ_JAAQQT010000078.1:0-325 GCF_011742065.1 Aquabacterium sp. A08 | reverse complement strand
CGGGCGCCGACTTCATCCGCGACGAGCGGCTGCGGCAGTACCTCAGCACCCTGGCCCCCGACGACGAGATGGGCCACGTGGACCTGGTGCTGGGCAGCACCCCGGCGCCGGCCGAACCGCCTCAGTCCAGCTTCAGGTCGGGGTGACGGGTGTTGAACATGTAGTCGCTCAGGGGGTGGCCCTGGCTGGTCCACAGCTGTTCCACATGGAAGGCATCGAGGTACATGATGCGGTGCGGCAGGTTGAACACGTGCGCCAGCGGCACGTAGCCCATGCCGGGGTACACGTCCTGGAACAGCAGCCGGTCGTACTGGCGGTCGATCGG
>NZ_JAAQQT010000077.1:0-569 GCF_011742065.1 Aquabacterium sp. A08 | reverse complement strand
CTCACCGCCTTCACGTCCGGGTGGTCCAGCAGCGCGTCCACGGCTTCCTTGTCGCCCTGCACCACGTTGAACACGCCGTCGGGCAGGCCGGCCTGTTTCAGCAGGTCGGCAATGAACAGCGAGGGCGACGGGTCGATGGGGCTGGGCTTGAGCACAAAGGTGTTGCCGCAGGCAATGGCCACGGGGAACATCCACATCGGCACCATCACGGGGAAGTTGAACGGGGTGATGCCCGCCACCACGCCCAGCGACTGGCGCATGGTCCAGTTGTCGATGCCGGTGGAGACCTGCTCGGTGTAGTCGCCCTTGAGCAGCTGCGGAATGCCGGTGGCAAATTCCACGATCTCGATGCCGCGGGTGACTTCGCCCTGCGCGTCGGTGAACACCTTGCCGTGCTCGGCGGTGATCATGGCGGCCAGCTCGTCCTTGTGCTGGTTGAGCAGCTCCAGGAACTTGAACATGATGCGCGCCCGCCGCAGCGGCGAGGTGTCGGCCCAGGCCGGGAAGGCGGCCTGCGCGGCGGCCACGGCGGCGTTCACCTCGGCGGTGCTGGCCAGCGCCACGCGGCC
>NZ_JAAQQT010000076.1:0-227 GCF_011742065.1 Aquabacterium sp. A08 | reverse complement strand
TGCAGCCACGTCGCCATGGAAATGGACTGGCGGCCCAACCACTTTTTCGACCTCACCGGGCAGTTTTTGGTCTGCGCCAGCCACGGCGCGCTGTTCCGGCCCGACACCGGCGCCTGCGTCGGCGGCCCCGGGCGCGGACCGCTGGTGGCCATCGACGTGCAGGAGCACGACGGGGTCGTCTTTTGGCGGTCACAATACGACCTGCAACCCGTCGAATTCTGAATGGA
>NZ_JAAQQT010000075.1:0-227 GCF_011742065.1 Aquabacterium sp. A08 | reverse complement strand
TCCATTCAGAATTCGACGGGTTGCAGGTCGTATTGTGACCGCCAAAAGACGACCCCGTCGTGCTCCTGCACGTCGATGGCCACCAGCGGTCCGCGTCCGGGGCCGCCGACGCAGGCGCCGGTGTCGGGCCGAAACAGCGCGCCGTGGCTGGCGCAGACCAAAAACTGCCCGGTGAGGTCGAAAAAGTGGTTGGGCCGCCAGTCCATTTCCATGGCGACGTGGCTGCA
>NZ_JAAQQT010000074.1:0-276 GCF_011742065.1 Aquabacterium sp. A08 | reverse complement strand
GCCCAAGAAGGTGATGCCCTTCTTGGCGATCATGCGCAGCAGCCAGCGGATGTTGTAGCCCGCTGCGCACAGCACAGCATGCAGCCGGTCGCCGGATTCACCCTTCAAGTGACACCGCTGCATGCGGTGATCCTGCTTCAGGTGCCCAATGATGGGCTCAATGGCCTGACGGCGTTTGAGCAGCTGGCGTTCTTCATCGCTGATGCGCTTGCTCTTGCCCCGGTGCACGATGTGCACATCCGGGTTGTCGCCATCCACCCCACGGTAACCCAGGTC
>NZ_JAAQQT010000073.1:0-301 GCF_011742065.1 Aquabacterium sp. A08 | reverse complement strand
GACAAGGGCTTTGCAATCAGTAATGTGACCACCACACCATTGGTTACTGCAAGTGGCTCTGCTCTCAGCGCTGTCAACTCGATTGATGTTTCGACGGTCGCCGGGTCGACAAAAGCATTGAAAATTGCTGACGCTGCTCTCGCAGCGGTCAACAGCCAGCGCGCCAACTTCGGCGCCCTGCAAAGCCGGTTCGAGACCACGGTCGCCAACCTGCAGGTCACGTCCGAGAACCTGTCGGCTTCGCGCAGCCGGATTCAGGATGCCGACTTTGCGGCCGAAACCGCCAACCTGTCCCGTGCGC
>NZ_JAAQQT010000072.1:0-432 GCF_011742065.1 Aquabacterium sp. A08 | reverse complement strand
CTGAGCCGCGAGCGCCAGGCCAACCTGCTGCGGCACTGGCTGCGCCAGGGCTGGCAGGTGGCCCCCAGCGAGGCCCAGTTGCACGAACTGCTGCGCCAGGTGGCCGCTTGCACCACGCGCGGGCACCGCATCCGCCTCAAGGTGGCCGACGGCCACGTGCTGCGCCAGGGGCCGGTGCTGGTGTTTGCGCGCAATTTATAATATTGTGTTTTGCGTCCGACCGCCGGCGGCGCGAAAAACCCTGACACCGGCGCGTACCTCCCCAGATTCAATGGCACTGATCGTTCACAAATACGGCGGCACCAGCATGGGCTCGACCGAGCGCATCCGCAACGTCGCCAAACGCGTGGCCAAGTGGCACCGCGCCGGCCACCAGATGGTGGTGGTCCCCAGCGCCATGAGCGGCGAAACCAACCGCCTGCTGGGCCTGGC
>NZ_JAAQQT010000071.1:0-488 GCF_011742065.1 Aquabacterium sp. A08 | reverse complement strand
CAGGCCGGCCTGCCCGACGGCGTGTTCAACGTGGTGCAGGGCGACAAGGAAGCCGTGGACGCGCTGCTGGACCACCCGGACGTGAAGGCGGTGAGTTTTGTGGGCTCCACCCCGATTGCCAACTACATTTACGAGACCGGCGCGCGCCACGGCAAGCGGGTGCAGGCCCTGGGCGGCGCCAAGAACCACATGGTGGTGATGCCCGACGCCGACGTGAACCAGGTGGTGGACGCGCTCATTGGCGCGGCCTACGGCTCGGCCGGCGAGCGCTGCATGGCCATTTCGGTGGCGGTGCTGGTGGGCGACGTGGCCGACAAGGTGATGCCCCTGCTGGTGGAGCGCACGAAGCAGCTCAAGGTGCTGAACGGCACCAACCTGGCCGCCGAAATGGGGCCCATCGTCACCCCCGCCGCCCACGCCCGCATCAGCGGCTACATCGCCGCCGGGCAGGCCGAAGGCGCGCAGCTGCTGGTGGACGGCCGCCAGTT
>NZ_JAAQQT010000070.1:0-304 GCF_011742065.1 Aquabacterium sp. A08 | reverse complement strand
CTATGTGTTCGTGCCCGAACTGCCCAAGAACCACTACGGCAAGGTCCTCAAGACGGCGCTGAGGGCGCAACTGCAAGGGCAGGCCGCATGACCGGCGGAGGAGGGCCATCCGGGGCACAAAGCCCAGGCAGAGCAAGCCGAGCGGACCGTCAACCCCTGGGGAAGCGGTGTTTCGGGCAAAGAAAAGGCCCTCGTGGTGTGAGGGCCTAGACTGGCTGGCGGAGAGAGAGGGATTCGAACCCTCGATACAGTGAAACTGTATACGGGATTTCGAGTCCCGCGCATTCGACCACTCTGCCATCTC
>NZ_JAAQQT010000069.1:0-329 GCF_011742065.1 Aquabacterium sp. A08 | reverse complement strand
CGCGCCTCGTCCACCCGCGCGGCCGGCGCCTGGCCCATGGCCTGCGCGGCGTCGAGGATGGGGCGGTAGCCGGTGCAGCGGCACAGGTTGCCCGAGAGGTCGGCCTGTGCGGTGGCCCGGTCGACGGCCTGGCCGCGCGCGCAGCGGTTCTGGTACAGGCCGAACAGGCTCATGACAAAGCCGGGAGTGCAAAAGCCGCACTGGCTGCCGTGCGCGTCCAGCAAGGCTTGTTGTGCCGGGTGCAGCGCGGCGCCCTGGCGGTCGATCAGCGGGTCGCAGGCCAGGTCGGCGGCCGTCCACAGCGCCTGGCCGTGCACCGCGTGGGCCAG
>NZ_JAAQQT010000068.1:0-845 GCF_011742065.1 Aquabacterium sp. A08 | reverse complement strand
TGGATGATGCCGCGCGGGCGCAGGTCGAACACCTCGTTCACTATTTTTGCGATCTGCTCGTCGGGAACCACGCCGGTGCCTTCGGTGTACACCGTGACGTTCATCGGGCGGGCCACGCCAATCGCGTATGCCACCTGAATCTGGCACTGCTTGGCCAGGCCGGCGGCCACGATGTTCTTGGCCACGTAGCGGGCGGCGTAGGCGGCGGAGCGGTCCACCTTGGTCGGGTCTTTGCCGCTGAAGGCGCCACCGCCGTGCGGGCAGGCGCCGCCGTAGGTGTCCACGATGATCTTGCGCCCGGTCAGGCCGCAATCGCCCTGCGGACCGCCGATCACAAAGCGGCCGGTGGGGTTGATCAGGTACTTGGTGTCTTGCAGCCACTCTTTGGGTAGCACCGGCTTGATGATTTCTTCCACACAGGCCTCGATGAACTCGGGCTTCATGTGCTTGCCGTCGCTCATTTCCGGGCTGTGCTGGCTGCTCAGCACGATGGTGTCGATGCTGTGCGGGCGGCCGTCCACGTAGCGCATTGTGACCTGGCTTTTCGCATCCGGGCGCAGGAAGGGCAGGCGGCCGTCTTTGCGCAGCTGGGCCTGGCGTTCCACGATGCGGTGCGCGTAGTAGATGGGTGCGGGCATCAGCTCGGGCGTTTCGTCGCAGGCGTAGCCGAACATCAGGCCCTGGTCGCCGGCGCCGGTGTTCAGGTAGTCGTCGCTCGCGTGGTCCACGCCCTGGGCGATGTCGTTGCTCTGCTTGTCGTAGGCCACCAGCACCGCGCAGCCTTTGTAGTCGATGCCGTATTCGGTGTTGTCGTAGCCGATGCGCTTGATGGTGTCGCGCGCCAC
>NZ_JAAQQT010000067.1:0-200 GCF_011742065.1 Aquabacterium sp. A08 | reverse complement strand
CGCGTGGTGGACGCGTCCACCTGCGAAAACGGCTGGAACAGCAGGGCCTGCTTGTCGGGGGCGATGCCGATGCCGGTGTCCACCACCGCGAACTCCACCGCGGCACCCAGCGGCCGGGCCTCCAGGCGCACCCGGCCCTGGGCCGTGAACTTCAGGGCGTTGCTGACCAGGTTGTTGAGCATCTGGCGCAGCCGCGCCGC
>NZ_JAAQQT010000066.1:0-350 GCF_011742065.1 Aquabacterium sp. A08 | reverse complement strand
TATCTGAAAGCCCAGGTGGCGGAATTGGTAGACGCACTAGTTTCAGGTACTAGCGCTGAGAGGCGTGGAGGTTCGAGTCCTCTCCTGGGCACCAATCATAAAGACTAAAGCCTGTAGATTGCGATCTACAGGCTTTTTTCTTTTAGTGAAGCCGTTGTACTCGGCCCGGCAAACGCCCGACAGCCCGACCCCAAGAAATTTGAGGGTCCGGTCCAAAAGCCCAAAATTGCCGTGCTACAATAGCGAAATCCTGAGATGCCCAGGTGGCGGAATTGGTAGACGCACTAGTTTCAGGTACTAGCGCTGAGAGGCGTGGAGGTTCGAGTCCTCTCCTGGGCACCAAATTAGCA
>NZ_JAAQQT010000065.1:0-1641 GCF_011742065.1 Aquabacterium sp. A08 | reverse complement strand
GCCCAGGCCCAGACCCTCAAGCTCGGCCACGTCACCCCGCCCACCCATGTGTGGCACCAGGTGTCCGAAAAAATCAACGCCGACCTGCAAAAAGCCAGCGGCGGCAAGATGAAGGTGGACGTCAGCCCGCTGTCCAAACTGGGCAACGAAGGCCAGATGATCCAGCTGCTGCGTTCCGGCGCCCTGCAGATGGGCGTGCTGACGGTGGGCGGCCTGTCCAACCGCGAAGAAGCGTTCCTGGCCTGGTCGCTGCCCTATACCTTCAAAGACGTGGCCCACGCCACCCGCGCCACCCAGACGCCCGCCGCCAAGGAAATGCTCAAGCGCCTGGAACCGCACGGCCTGGTCGGCCTGGGCTGGGCCTTCGCCGGCATGCGCCACGTGCTGGCGCTGCAGCCGGTGGCCAACGCCAAGGACCTGAGCGGCAAGAAGATCCGCTCCTTCCCCAGCCCCATCTACAACGACTGGTGGAACGCCAACGGCGCCGCCCCCACCGCCATGCCGCTGTCGGAAGTGGCGCCGTCGCTGACCACCAAGCTGCTGGACGCGGTGGACGTGGACCTGGACGCCCTGGTCGGCCTGAAATTCCACCAGCAGGCCCCCCACCTGACGCTGACCAACCACATGGCCTTCCCGGCCGCGATCGTCGTCTCCAAGAAATGGTGGGACGCCCGCAGCCCGGCCGAACGCGACACGATCACCAAAGTGGTGGCCGAGGCCGAGCAATGGGGCTACCAGGCCGCCATCCAGGCCGACGGCGACAACCTGACCAAGGCCAAGGCCGACGGCGCCAAGGTGGTGACCGCCGACCTCAAGTCCTTCCAGGCCGTGGGCGGCAAAGTGCGCGCCCAGTACACCGCCAAGAACCCGCTGATCGCCAGCTTCTACCAACAAGCCAAGGACCTGTGACGCCCGGGCGCGGCCGCGGGCCGCGCCACCGCGTTCACCGCCCGGCAGACAGCGCCCGTCGAGGGCCCTGTCTGCTTTGCTGCATTTTCTGAAAGGCACGGCATGTACGCCCTGATTCAGACCCTCGACGACTGGCTGGCCAAGCTGGAAAAAGCCCTGGTGGTGTTGCTGACCGCGGGCATCGCCGGCATCATGATGGCGCAGGTCATCCGGCGCTACTTCTTCGGCAGCCCCATTTTCTGGGCCGAGGAAATCGCCGCCCAGCTGCTGGTGTTCGTGACGCTGTTCGGCCTGTCGCTGCTGACGCACAACGGGCAGCTCGTCAGCATCGACTTCCTGCCGCGCGCCCTGGGGCCGCGCGCGCGCCACGCCTGGCTGGCGTTGCTGGGCGCGCTGTTCCTGGCGCTGGCGCTGTTCATGGCCCAGCTGGGCTGGGACTGGGTGAACCTGCCCGAATCGCGGCTGGAGCTGGGCGCCACCACCCAGCTGCCGCGCTGGTACAACTACAGCGCGCTGCCGCTGGCCATGGCCAGCCTGGCCTTCCACCAGTTCGCCGCGGTGCTGCGCCACGCACGCGCCGCCCTGTGGCCGGCCAACACCGCCACCACCGGAGCCGCCGCATGACCGCGCTGATCGTCTTCTTCGGCCTGCTGTTCGCGGGCCTGCCCATCGTCGGCACCATCCTGGCCGGGGCCATCGCCTTCATGGCCACCAACGACCTGGCGGTGCTGT
>NZ_JAAQQT010000064.1:0-413 GCF_011742065.1 Aquabacterium sp. A08 | reverse complement strand
CTGGACTTTGACGTGGTGCTGAAAGAAGCGCAACGCCTGGGCTACGCCGAAGCCGACCCGACCTTCGACATCGAAGGCGTGGACGCCGCACACAAAGCCACGCTGATGAGCGCGATCGCCTACGGCATCCCGGTGCAGTTCGACAAGGCCCACGTGGAAGGCATCACCCAGCTGGGCGCGGCCGACATCAAGTACGCCGAACAGTTGGGCTACCGCATCAAACTGCTGGGCATCGCCAAGCGCGCCGCCAAGGGCATTGAGCTGCGCGTGCACCCCACGCTGGTGCCGGCCAAGCGCCTGATCGCCAACGTGGAAGGTGCCATGAACGCGGTGATGGTGCAGGGCGATGCCGTGGGCACCACGCTGTACTACGGCAAGGGCGCCGGCAGCGAGCCGACCGCCAGCGCGGTGAT
>NZ_JAAQQT010000063.1:0-566 GCF_011742065.1 Aquabacterium sp. A08 | reverse complement strand
AGTGCCTTGAGGGATCTGGGCGGCAAGGCCAAAGCCAAATCCGTCCGGGACACCATCGTCAACCAGCTGATGGATGAACAAGAAGTCCTGGACGAATCGGAGGTTGCCAACGGCGAAGCCAAGTACCAGAACGACATCCGCTGGGCCAGGTTCCACCTGGTCAACGCCGGCAAGCTGGAGCCGACGGACGTCTCAGGTCACGGCGTGTGGCAATTGACCCCGGAGGGCTGGCAGATGCCCCTGGATGCAGCCACAGCCGCCGCCATCTGTGGCAAGGGCAGTGCCACCGAACAGACGGGCAGCATTCCCTCTCCACTGCAGGATGAACTGCCCGGTATCGATCAAGGCGATCTGGCCCTGAAGAACCTGCTGGTCCAGATGCCCGATGCCGCCTTCGAACGCCTGTGTGCTGCCATCATGGTGGCCAACAACGCCGACGAGACGGTGGTGACGGGCAAGGCCAATGATGGAGGGATCGACGGCACCGCCACCTACTCGGTGGACGAGCTGAAACTCATCACCTTTCGGGTGGCCTGGCAGTGCAAGCGCTATGGCACCGACAACAA
>NZ_JAAQQT010000008.1:0-260 GCF_011742065.1 Aquabacterium sp. A08 | reverse complement strand
GAGATGGGCGTGCACACCGTGCTCGAATGCACCGGCGCCTTCCTCACCGCCGACGCCTGCCAGGTCCACCTGGATGCCGGCGCCCAGAAAGTCGTGATCTCCGCCCCCTCCAAAGACGACGTGCCCATGTTCGTCTACGGCGTCAACCACACCGCCTACGCCGGCCAGGCCATCGTCAGCAACGCCAGCTGCACCACCAACGCCCTGGCGCCCGTGGCCAAGGTGCTCAACGACCGCTGGGGCATCAAGCGCGGCCTCAT
>NZ_JAAQQT010000062.1:0-404 GCF_011742065.1 Aquabacterium sp. A08 | reverse complement strand
GGCGACAGCGTCAACGTCCAGGGCGAAACCCAGCAGAAGCTCGACGTGATCAGCAACGAGATGTTCCTGCGCGCCAACGAATGGGGGGGCCACCTGGCCGGCATGGCCAGCGAGGAGCTGGACGCGCCCAGCAACATCCCGGCGGCGTTCCCGCGCGGCAAGTACCTGCTGGTGTTCGACCCGCTGGACGGCTCCAGCAACATCGACGTCAACGTCTCGGTCGGCAGCATTTTTTCCGTGCTGCGCGCGCCGCAGGACGTGATCGACAGCGGCCGCGACGTGACCGAGGCCGACTTCCTGCAGCCCGGTACCCAGCAGATGGCGGCCGGCTACGCCCTCTACGGCCCCACCACCATGCTGGTGCTGACCGTGGGCACCGGCGTGTACGGCTTCACCCTGGACCC
>NZ_JAAQQT010000061.1:0-518 GCF_011742065.1 Aquabacterium sp. A08 | reverse complement strand
CCGCGCCCCCCGGTGGCGCCAGGCCGGTTTTGCAGGAGCAGGCATCGGATGGTCAAACGTTCGGCTTCCCCCCCGGCCCAGGCGCCGCTGTTGCGCCCGCACGCCCCTGCCCCCGGCAGCGCCGCGCGCCGGGACGGGCCGGCGCCGGCCCCCACCGCACGGCGCGGCCCGGCGCACGGCCCGGTGCTGGTGCCGCCCGGCCTGCGCGAGGCCCCGGTGCTGGACCTGATGTGTTCGCGCCTGGCGCTGACGCTGGCCGCGCGCCAGGGCGGGCGCTTCAACCTGCGGCGCGACCTGCCAGCGCTGCTGGCCCTGGCCGGCCGCCACCTGGTGTGGCCGGCCACGGTGCTGCGCCGGCTGCGCAGCTTTCTGGAACACCGCTGCCGCGACCACGACTGGTGGCGCGGCCAAGCCGCCCTGGGCCCCGCCGCCTTTCTGGCGCGCCACGGCGTGTGGCAGGGCCCGTACGAGGAAGAAACCCTGTTCTTCCACCTGGACGACTACGCCAAGGAAGCCCC
>NZ_JAAQQT010000060.1:0-241 GCF_011742065.1 Aquabacterium sp. A08 | reverse complement strand
CAGGTGCGGGTCAAGGCCGAAGACCGGCTGACGGTGGTGTCGCTCGCCGCCACCCCGAAAGCCGTCGCACAGCCGTCGAACGAGGAGGGCCAGACGCCATGAGTCTGACATTGGGGCATTTCCTGTCGCTGGGCGCGGCGCTGTTTGCGCTCTCCGTGGTCGGCATTTTCCTGAACCGCAAGAACCTGATCGTGCTGCTGATGGCCATCGAGCTGATGCTGCTGGCGGTCAACATGAACTT
>NZ_JAAQQT010000059.1:0-979 GCF_011742065.1 Aquabacterium sp. A08 | reverse complement strand
AACGCCAAGAGCACGCGCGCCTTCCTGAAACGGGTGGACGCCACCCACCCGCTGGCCGCCCCGCTGCAGGCCCAGCAGATCACCGAACTGCCGCGCCAGGTGCACAAAAAAGGCGACCACGACCCGGCCGGCGGCTTCGACGCCCGGCCGCTGCTGGCCGCGGCCGTGGCCGGCCACGACGTGGGGCTGGTGAGCGAGGCCGGCATGCCGGCGGTTGCAGACCCGGGTGCGTCGGTGGTGCGGGCCGCGCACGCGCTGGGGCTGCCGGTGGTGCCGTTGGTGGGGCCGGTGTCGCTGATGCTGGCGCTGGCCGCCAGCGGTTTGAATGGCCAGCACTTTGCGTTTGTGGGCTACCTGCCGCAGGAGGCCAGCGCCCGCGCTCAACGCCTGCGCGAACTGGAGGCACTGGTGCAAAAAACCGGGCAGACGCAGCTGTTCATCGAGACGCCTTACCGCAACGGCGCCTTGTTGCAAGGCGCGCTGGCGGCGTTGAAGCCCACCACGCGCCTGGCGGTGTGCTGCGGGGTGACACTGCCCCAGCAGGCGGTGTTCAGCGGCACCGTGGCCGAGTGGAAACAACGGGCGCCCCGGTTGCCGCTGGACTTGCCGGCGGTGTTTTTGGTGGGGCGTTGAGGTTGGAGCTTGGTCCAGGCGCTGTGGGTGTGGCCTGGCGGCGTCGTGGCTCGCACACAAAATTGCCCGCGCTGAACGAGGTTCAGGCACTCACACACATCGGCAACTGAAACGCTCCCCCCCACCCAACCACCCCAGGCAGAAACACAAAAGCACGCCGAAGCGTGCCTCTGTAGTGGTCCGGCCAGCCAGATCAGTGCCGGAAGTGCCGCACCCCGGTGAACACCATGGCCACGCCGCGCTCGTTGGCCGCGTCGATCACTTCCTGGTCGCGCATCGAGCCACCGGGCTGGATGACGCAGGTCGCACCCGCGTCCACCACCACGTCCAGGCCGTCGCGGAACGG
>NZ_JAAQQT010000058.1:0-485 GCF_011742065.1 Aquabacterium sp. A08 | reverse complement strand
AGCCAGGCCCTGCAGCTGGAGGCGGCCGGCATGGTGGTGCGCGTCATGGGGCCAGGCAGCTGGATCGGAGAGCTCAGCCTGCTGGACGGCGGCCCACGTTCGGCCAGCTGTGTGGCCAGCACCGAACTGCGGCTGGCCGCCCTGGGCCGCGACGAGCTGGAGCGCCTGATGGACGAGCACCCGGCGGTGGCGAGCCGTTTGTTGCTGACCTTGGCGCAGCGCATGGCGGGCCACCTGCGGGACCTGACCCGCAAGCTGCAGCTGTTTGCCCAGATGAACCGGACCTTGAACCAGGCCCTGGACGCGCCCGCCGACGCCACGCCAACGGTGGATTGGCCCGCGATCGACGACGCGGATTGAAGTGGCAGCGGCGCACTGCGCGCCGCCAATCCTCACATCCCCGCGTAATTGGGCCCGCCGCCGCCCTCGGGCGTGACCCAGACGATGTTCTGCGTCGGGTCCTTGATGTCGCAGGTCTTGCAGTG
>NZ_JAAQQT010000057.1:0-305 GCF_011742065.1 Aquabacterium sp. A08 | reverse complement strand
GCGGCAAAAAACAGGGCGGCGGGGTTGAACTGCACCGCCGTGGCCACCAGCCCGGCGGCCACGGCGTGGCGGTTGCCGTACAGGTGGTTGACCGCGACCAGATCGGCCTCGTCCGCCAGCACCGCGCGCACCCCGGCGTCGAACGAGGCCACCGGCACCTGGCGCACGACCAGGCCAAAGCTGGTCAGGAATGCCTGCAGCGCGCGCTCCTGGACCGAGCCCTGCAGCACCGCCACGCGCAGGCCGGCCAGGTCTTGCAAAGCCTCCACCCGGGCGCCGCGCCGCGCGTACAGCTGCGACCAGCT
>NZ_JAAQQT010000056.1:0-208 GCF_011742065.1 Aquabacterium sp. A08 | reverse complement strand
TAGGCGTAGGTGAACTGGCACACGCCGTGGGCCTGCAGTCGGCTGGCTTCGGCCTGGAAGTCGCCGAGCCCGGCTGCGCCTTCTGGGGCGATGACCAGGACGTGGTTGTAGTCCCACGGGGTTGCCAGCGCCTTGTTCTGGTCGATCAGCCCTTCGCGCTGCAGCCGCTCGCGGATCTCGCGCTTGCGGGCTTCCAGGTCTCCCAGGG
>NZ_JAAQQT010000055.1:0-245 GCF_011742065.1 Aquabacterium sp. A08 | reverse complement strand
GGGTGCAGCCCGCCGGTGCCGCGCTGGCGGCCGGGCAAGGTCACGTCCAGCGCCTCGGCCTGCAACTGGCGCTGCAGCTCGGCCTCGGCCAGGGCGGCGCGGCGGTCGTTCAGCGCCGCCTCGATCGCCTGCTTGGCCACGTTGATGGCCGCGCCCCGGGTCTTCTTCTCCTCCACGCTCAGGCTGGCCATGCCCTTCATCAGCTCGGTCATGCGGCCGCTCTTGCCCAGGTACTGGGCCTTGGC
>NZ_JAAQQT010000054.1:0-227 GCF_011742065.1 Aquabacterium sp. A08 | reverse complement strand
TCGGTCGGGAAATCGGCCGCCATCTTCACGTCGGCAATCAAAAAGCGGTCGCGGAAGATGCGCCCCTTGCTCTCCAGCCCCATCAGGCCACGCAGGGGCGAGCGCGAGCCGTCGCAGGCCAGCACCCAGGCAGCGTCCAGCGCGTAGTCGCCGTCGGGGGTGTGGACGGTCAGCAGCGCGCCGTCGTCGCGCGTGGCAATGCCGGTGACCTGGTGGCGCCAGCGGAT
>NZ_JAAQQT010000053.1:0-233 GCF_011742065.1 Aquabacterium sp. A08 | reverse complement strand
TGGCCGATGACGTTCGGCCTCGCGTGTTGCGCGGTGGAAATGATGCACGCGGCCACCGCCCGTTACGACCTGGCCCGCTTCGGCGCCGAGGTGTTTCGCGCGAGCCCACGCCAGTCCGACCTGATGATCGTGGCCGGCACCCTGTGCAACAAGATGGCGCCGGCGCTGCGCAAGGTCTACGACCAGATGGCCGAGCCGCGCTGGGTGCTGTCCATGGGGTCTTGCGCCAACGG
>NZ_JAAQQT010000052.1:0-374 GCF_011742065.1 Aquabacterium sp. A08 | reverse complement strand
CGGGTGCTGACCTACGGCCAGGACGACAAGCTGTCGTGGCTGTTGCTGCCGCTGCTGGGCCTGAGCATCGCCACCGCCTGCCTGACGGCCATCGTGTACGCGCTGCGCACCCCCGAGCAGTGGAACCGGCGGCACAACCCCACCGAGGCGGTCGACGCCCCCGCTGGCCGGACGAACTGGCTGACCATCGGCGCACTGGTGTTCGCCCTGATGTATGGCACCGTGGGGCTGATGGCCAGCCTCGCTTTCGGTTTCCAGCGCTACTTCGAATACCAGATTGAAGAGGCGCTGAAGATCAGCCAATGACGCTCAGGCGCGGAACATGAAATAGACCGCGCCCACCATGCACAGCGCCGCCCAGAGGTAGTCCCACT
>NZ_JAAQQT010000051.1:0-260 GCF_011742065.1 Aquabacterium sp. A08 | reverse complement strand
CAGGAGCTGGAAGGCGAGTTCCGCGGGGCCGGCTGGAACGTGATCAAGCTGCTGTGGGGCTCGGGCTGGGACCCGCTGCTGGCGCGCGACAAGGATGGCGCCCTGCGCAAGATCATGATGGAGACGCTGGACGGCGACTACCAGGCCTTCAAGGCCAACGACGGTGCCTACGTGCGCAAGCACTTCTTCGGCCGCGACCCCAAGGCGCTGGAGCTGGTGGCGCACATGAGCGACGACGACATCTGGAACCTGAAGCGCGG
>NZ_JAAQQT010000050.1:0-327 GCF_011742065.1 Aquabacterium sp. A08 | reverse complement strand
GAGGTGGGCAAGCAGTTCGACGTGACGCGCGAGCGCATCCGCCAGATCGAGAGCAAGGCGGTGCGCAAGCTCAAGCACCCGAGCCGCAGCGACAAACTGCGCAGCTTCATCGACTCGCTTTGAGTCGGGAGGCCGGGCTTGGGCCCGGCCTGGGAACGCACCAGGGGGCCGTCAGGCCCCCTTTTTCATGGGATCAACCGGGCGCGCCGACGGCGTCTTTCACGCACTTTTTGGTGAAGCTGTTTTTGGCGGCGCCGCCCAGTTTCTTCTCGGCCGCGGCCGAGGTGCAGACGGCGTGCGCGTCGCGCTCGCACTTCTTCAGGTAGG